>CAXIDD010000224.1:0-7981 GCA_964021975.1 uncultured Saprospirales bacterium
TTTAGATAAAGTTCTATACTGTCTGCTTGTTGATGGACTTTTTGAATCTTATAATTAGGCTTTGGGTTTTCATCAAAATACAAGTCAAAAAACCATTGAATATCTTTAGTCGTCTGCTCCTGTAAATACTTCTTAAAATCCGCTGGTCCTGGGTGTCGGAATTGCCATTTTTGATAAAATCCTTTTAATAGAATAGAAAAGGAAGTACGGCCCAAATAGGTCTCAAGATGTCTAAAGGCATGTGCGGGCAGATCATAAGCATTTAACCAATAATTGGTTTCAGAGAGTGCTTCAGAACTGGTGTTCAAGCTTTGCTGCAACTGTTGTCGAGACTGATAATAAAAAATGGTTTCGGTAGCACTGTAGCTAGAATTTCCTTGAAAAAATGGAGGCAAAAGTGGGCTTCTAGAGTTTGTACCATAGTTTTGTTGCAAGTATAATTGTTCAAAATAAGTATTAAGGCCTTCGTCCATCCAGGGATAAGCCCGTTCATTAAAAGCCAGTATTCCTTGCAACCAGTTGTGACCTACCTCATGGGTGATCACCGCGTCCAGCTCCTCAGCCAAAATACTTTCACCGATTAGCGTAACCATGGGATACTCCATGCCGCCACCTGCACTTTCAATGCTTTCTACCGCGGTCATCTGTGGATAAGGATAGGCGCCTAAAGCTTCGGAATAAAACTTTAAGGCGCGTTTGAGGTAACGAGGGGCATCCTTCCAAAGGTGTGCTTCCTCATTCGTAAAAAATGCTAAACAGGCAACTTTCCGGTTCTCCTCAATATACAAGGTATCCGCGAGTACTTTAAAGCGTTTGTCTGCAAACCAAGCAAAATCGTGCACCTTTTCTGCCTTATAAACCAAGGTTTTTCTCTGCAGAGCGGAGGCTGGAAAAGGTTCTAATAATTCATAATAGGAGGTATCCAAGGCTTTAACAAATGCTTGAGTCTCTTTTATTTTTTGACTTAAAAAAGTTTGTTCTTCTGGGCTTACGAGCTCGCCCGTAGCAGCCACTACATAATTTTCGGGCAAAGTAATAGACACTTGGTAGGAACCAAATTCACTATAAAATTCGCCTCTATCTAAATAGGGCATCGGATGCCAACCAGCTTGGTCGTAAACCGCCAGCTTGGGGTACCACTGGCTAATTTGATAAGAAGTTTCAATATGCCCCAAGCGTGAAAAAGAAGCTGGAATTTTGACTCGAAAGGGAGAACGAATCAATACTTCATGCCCCGGCAATAAATTTTCCTTTAAGGATAGTATCGCGATATCTACATTTTCTTCCCAAGGCTCCATCTCTAGATGTATCCCATTTACTGTAAAATCTAATCTATCTATAAATCCTCTATCTGCTGATTTTGCGAAATGAAAAGTAGTTGATCCATCTTGTAATTGCTGCTTAGCAAAAGCTGTTTGGGTATCCAGATAGGCATTGGGCCACAAGTGCATTATTACTTCAGATAAAGTATCCGGTGAGTTATTTTGATACCTTATCTCAATGGTGCCTTCTAAAACATGTAACTCATCATTTAAATTCACCTGAATATCATAATCAACTTCTTGCTGAAAGTATTGGCTATTCTGAGCTAGCAGATTGACGGGCAGTAGCAATAAGATGATATTTTTCAGTAGACGCTGCATAAAAAAGATGCTATACAACCCGCTATCCAAGGGCTTTTTAATACTTTTGCGGAGATCTTGTTCGTTGTGTTCAGGATCCAAGTTATGAAGTTGTTTAAAATGAATAGAAGCCACCGTTTATTGATTGTTTTTTTTGTGAAAAATTATCCAAAAGGTATATTTTTTTCACTTTTGGCCCTGTTGGCTGCTTGTGCCAACCCCATTTCGCCCACCGGTGGTCCAATCGATGAACAAGCACCCAGGATAGATTCCTTACAAAGTACCCCAAATTATCAAATCAATTTTGCTCAACGCTCTTTTGAGCTAACTTTTGATGAATGGGTAGTCTTAGAAGATGTCCTTAAGGAAGTAGTCGTCTCTCCTCCTTTGGATTTTGATGTAAGCTTAAAGCGCAGGACGGTCACTTTCGAAGTTAAAGAAGGGGATTCATTACGAGCGAATACAACCTATACCGTCAATTTTGGAGAAGCAGTGAAGGATTTAACCGAAAGAAATCCGGCAGAAAATCTACGTTTCGTTTTCTCGACGGGTTCTTTTTTAGACTCCTTGAGTATCCGTGGCCGACTATTAGATATAGAAAAGCGCGAGCCCGTTGAGGGGGCTTATTTTATGCTTTACGACAACCTTGCAGATAGTGTGGTACGTTCGGAAAGGCCCTACTATTTTGGTCGTACTGACAAGCAGGGTTTCTTTGAAATAAATAATTTACGAGCCGGTGTGTTTAAAGCTTTTGCCTTAAAAGGTGCTGGTGTTACTAGTTATTTTTACAATAATATTGGGGACCAGATTGGCTTTCCAGATAGCTTCTTAGTAGTCGATGCCGAACAAGAACCCGAAGTAAACCTTAATCTTTTTGTGGAAGAGAAGCCATTGCGCTTTTTCAATAGTAATGTATCCACCTACGGACAAGCAAAATTAGTATTCAACCAAGAAGCCCCTACTGATTTAGAGATCGTTCTACCCGATTCTATAAATTTCAACTTTACAGGTACAGAAGTTGATAAAGATACTTTCCGATTGTGGTACGATACAGATAGTGATTCGAATTGGCAATTCATCATCAGGAAAGATACTTTAGTGGATGACACGATTTCAGTACCTAACTTATCTGTTGATGACTTTTTAGCGGAAAATCGGCTTGTACAATTGAATAACCGAGGTACCGCCAATCTAGCACCTCGCAGTCCCATTGAAATTACTTGGAACCACCCTTTAAATAGTATTGATTCCAATTATATATTTCTATTTAAAGATAGTACCCAATTGCGGCCTACCCTACTGGAAGTAGATTCTACTGATTTTCGATTGCTACGGATCAATTATCCTTTTCAACAAGACTCTGTTTATAAATTGTTGCTAGATCCTGGCGCGCTAGTTGATCAGTTTGGTTTAACTAACGACAGTATTGATGTCAACCTGGTAGTCGCCAATGAAGAAGATTATGGAACGGTTATTTTAAATTTCACTAATTTAGATAGCACGGGTATTTATTTAGTAGAACTCTTGCAGGGTTCTAATTTGATGGATACTTTTTATATTAAAAACCAAGCTGTTTTTGATTATGAAAAAACACTCTTAAAACCCGGTAAATATACTTTACGATTGATTGTAGATGAAAATAACAACCAGCAATGGGATACAGGAAGCTACGATGAAAAGCGTCAGGCAGAATTAATTTTCATCAAAGAATTGGAACAATTACGTGCTAATTGGGAATTAGAAGCCACCATTAATTTAGATGAGTTGCGTCAACCACCCCCAGCAATAGAGGAGCCCGTTAATGCACCACCTAGTCGCGGTACTGGAGGTCGGAATTAATGCCCTCATCCTTTTTCCTAAACTTCTAAACCATTATCATGAATCGCAGATCATTTAATCATAAAATAGGTCTTGGCTTAGCAGCAGCTGGCTTTCTACCAAACTGTAGCTTAGAAGCGCAAGAAGAACAAGTATCAGACACTTTGTCTGAGCAGCTTATCAAACCAAAAAGACTAAAACCAGGCGATACGATTGGCCTAATTACGCCAGGAAGTTTTATTCCAGATAAGGCTTTAGAAAAAGCAGTAGCCAATGTAAAAAAGCTCGGTTTCAAAGTTAAATTAAGCAAGAACATCCGGGCACTTAGAGGTTATACTGCCGGAACAGATATACAGCGTCTAGATGACCTGCACCAAATGTTTGCCGATCCAACCATAGATGGGATCTGGTGTGCCAGAGGAGGCTACGGTTGTACCAGAATTTTACCGGCGATTGATTACGATCTCATTCAAAAGAATCCTAAAGTATTTATTGGTTACAGCGACATAACGGCCTTGCACAATGCTTTTCTACAACGTTGCAATTTAGTAACGTTTCACGGTCCGGTTGCTTCCTCAACCATGACCAGCTATACCAGTGCGCAATTTAAAGCGGTACTCCAGCAAGCTAAAGCTTCCCTCACTATCCCACTTTCCAAAGCCAATGCACAGATCAAAAATGAACTTTATCAGTCTAAAACGGTCGTAGGTGGCACAGCAAAAGGGGTACTAATTGGTGGCAATCTTTCTTTACTAGCAGCCATGGCCGGCACTGAATTTGGAATAGATGCGACGGATAAAATCATCTTTATGGAAGATATTGAGGAGAAGCCTTATCGCGTTGACCGGATGTTAACTCAACTTCGTCAGTCCAGTAATCTAGAAAAAGCTGCTGGTTTTGCTTTAGGAGTATTTGCCGATTGTGTACCAGAGCCAGAAGACCGTTCTTTATCTCTTTTAGAAACCGTCGATGACCAATTAATCGGATTAAAGAAGCCCTGTGCTTACGGATTATCATGGGGCCATATTTCTAATCAGGCAACGCTTCCAGTTGGCATTCAAGCACAGTTAAATGCAGATAAACAAAGCTTAGTTTTATTAGAAGCTGGCGTTCAGTAATTTTAAACTTGCTCTAAAACACATCATCCATGAAGTTGCATATTTACAGGTATGACCTAAGATTGGCCAATACGTTTACCATCACGCATGAATCAAGAGATGTCCAACCTACTGTAATCGTAGGCTTAGAGGATGATCATGGAAACATCGGCTGGGGGGAGGCGACAGCTATCCCTTATTATGGTCAAAGTCAGGATAAAATAGTAGCTACCTTAGAAGCCAACCGAAGTGTTATAGAAACTACTCCCCTCGATACCCCAGAGACGTATTGGGCAACTATGCATCAGAATTTTGGCGAGCATCCTTTCGAACTATGTGCCATGGATATTGCTGCCAATGACCTTTACGGAAAACAACAAGGAAAACCCCTTTATAAACTTTGGGGACTTCAAACACAGCATCTTCCCTTAACAAATTATACGATTGGTATTGCGGATATTCCAGAAATGGTACGCAAGATGAAAGCGATGCCCTGGCCATTGTGTAAAATCAAAATGGGGACAGATCATGACTTAGCTATTATCCAAGCTTTAAGACAAGAAACCAGAGCTACGTGTCGTATTGATGCGAATACAGGCTGGACTGCCCAGCAAACCATTGATTTGGCGCCCGCTTTAAAAGCTTTGGATGTTGAATTTATTGAACAACCACTCGTTGCAGATAATTGGTCTGGACAAGCCCAAGTTTTTGCTGAAAGTGTTTTACCAATTATGGCGGATGAAAGTTGTCAAAGAGAAGAAGATGTTGCCAAATGCCATGGGTACTTTCATGGCATCAATATTAAACTTGTGAAATGTGGTGGTTTGACACCAGCACGACGAATGATTGCTCAGGCTAAAAAATTGGGTATGAAAGTAATGGTTGGGTGTATGACGGAATCATCGATTGGCATTTCTGCCATTGCGCATCTTTTGCCCTTGTTGGACTACGTGGATATGGATGGCGCCCTACTACTCGCAAAAGATATTGCAAGCGGCGTAAATATCCAAGATGGGATCATCCATTATGCAGACCGACCGGGAAGGGGGGCAGAATTACACTTATTATAATTCCACCCATTAACCCGTATTGTATCCCTTAATTTTGCTCGATCAAACCAATTAATAAATCAACAGCTTCTTTTACAAAAGCGGGGTCTTCGGCATGAGTATCTCGTTCAACAACGACAATATTTTCAGGTAGTCCAGCTTTTAATCTGGCAAAGAAAGCAGCATCTGAGATTTTATCTTCCAAAACACCTCCGGGAATGGAATAGCGCCCCACTCCTTTTTGAGGAATCATGAAGTAAGCTTTGTCCTTTGTATGCTGCAAGCGTTGGCAAATATCGTCTGCCACCTTTTCTATTTCTTCTGAATTTAATCTAGGCACAAAAATCACTGGGCTGTGGAAAACATATTTGTGATTTTTATAGACATCAGGTACCTCATTAGGAGGAACCAAAATCCCTAAGTGTTCTGCTCCGCCAGGACATAAAACTTGTGGTATTCCCAACTTCCCGGCTACGGTGAGGCGTTCTGGGCCTCCAGCTCTCAGTACTTTCCATACGTCATCAGCTATTTCCCCCATAGCGTAATCAAAAACGGCTCCGATGATACCTTCTTTCATCATTTGCTCCATGGCCTGGCCTCCAGAACCCACCGCATGAAAAACAATGACTTCATAACCAGCTGCTTCAATATATTTGATGGCTTCCATGGCACCACTGGTTAAAACCCCTAAATTTGACATTCCAATTAGGGGCTTATCAGCTTTTTCCATGGCAAATTTCGTTTCCACATCCGCCATCCCACAAGCAGCAGCAGCAGCATTAGCTAAGATTTTCCTGGTAAATGGATTTAATTTTAAGATATCACTTACCGAGAACATCATGGTAATGTCCTTAATACCAATGAAGCTTGAGGTATCTCCCGAAGCCATAGTAGAAACCATGATTTTAGGAAACCCATAGGGTAAAGCCTGCATAATATCACAACAAGTAGAAGTTCCTTGGGTCCCTCCTAATCCTAAAACTGCGTGTAAGTTATTTTCTACAATTCGCTGATTGAGTAATTTGATGCAACCGTTTACCACAAAAGGATTAGATTTCTCTCTGGTGGGATTGTCTTGTAGTAAGGCCGCTAAGTCACCTCCTCCGGTAGCTATAACTTCTGAACGCGATACATCTGCAGCAATACCTGGTGTACCAACTACTCCTATATCAATCAGTAAGGCTTCATCTCCACGTGCTTCGATTTCTTTTTTCAAAAAATCAGCTTCTTGATCTTTAGTATCTAAGGTGACTAGTAGGGCAATGGTCTTTTTCATCAATCAAATTATTTTTTAGGAAAACGTAGATCTGCAAACTCTTTAGCGGTACTGTAAACAGCCTTCTCGATAGGAATTCTCTCCGTAGAAGAGCCCGTCCAAATACCATCTACGGAAGTATGATCCAACATATACTGTGCATCAGTAGGATTTTCCATAGCAGCGCCATGTGCAATCAACATGACGTCTGGTTTTAATTTGCGTAATTCTATATTGGCTTCTTCGGTCCTACGTGCGGTACCTTCAATGGTTTCTCCAGAATCATAACCTTTCAGGCCGCCTTTAGTGGTTCCTGCATGGAAACAAAAAATATCAGGTTGGGCATCTCTCACAATTCGGATGCTGTCTTCCATATCGAAACCAAGCCCAATGGTTACCATATCCATCTCCTTTGCTAATTTCAGCATCTCGATTTCATTATCGAGAGTAATCCCACTTTTGGTGAGCACCTTAAATATTTCACTATCCTTATCGACATAACTAATTGAGGGCCCAATATTAGAAACAGAGTAGACCCCCATTGCTTTACAGTCATTGAGAACCATCCGCATATCTTTTAACGGATCATTCGCATTCAGACAGGCACAAATAAATGCATCACCGGCGATGGCAGGCATAATATCCTCTCGGGTATAATTTAGTGTTTGTTTATTAGAGTCTAGGATTGGCCAAAGCATTGACATCGTGCCCATCCCATTGGATCTTAGTCTTGCTCCTGAGAAGGTGTTGATACAATCAGCCCCCGCTTTTTCTAATAGTTTAGCGACAAGTCCACTGCCAGCGCTGGCAATAAAGAGGGGTATTTTTTGATCTACTTTTTTACGAAGTTTGGTAAGAATTTCTTCTCTGGAAGTATGCGGTACGATCATAATTGATCAATTGAATTAAGAAAATAATTAATTAACACCTGAAAATAGCCTTTGAATTTACAAAAGTTATCAACAAGGATAAAAGTTATTGAATTAATTCAATATATCCAGAGATATAGGATGAATTCTAGAAGAATATTTTTTACGCCCAAATGCAAGTACTACTATATAGGTGGTGATTGAGACGCAATATATACTAAATAGTCTTGTAGTGGAATCTATAAACTACAAAGAGGCCAGGGGCGGGAGC
>CAXIDD010000225.1:0-7969 GCA_964021975.1 uncultured Saprospirales bacterium
CTTAATTTTAGAAGACTATACAAACAAAAAACAGAAGCATGAATCTCCAACAAAAGGATAAATTAGAATCTATTATTAGAGAGGGGTATATCTTTCATTTTAGTGATTATTTCACAAAGGGCGCAGATATCTTTAAAAAGGACATTGGCTCTTTTGTTGGATATGCTCTACTATATATTATCATATCCATGGTTTTAGGAGTTATTCCGGTTTTAGGTAGCATTGCCAGTATTTTGACAACTTATCCATTAATGATGGGCTTTGTGATTGTAGCCCATAAAATCAATTGCAATGAAACCTTCGAGTTTGGCGATTTTTTTAAAGGATTTGACTTTTTTGTGCCCTTGTTTTTGCAGTATTTAGTTATTGCCTTGATTTCCTGTGCACTGCTAATTCCATTGGCTATTTATGCCTATTTGAGTCTTGATTTGATAGATCCTAATATATTTGCAATTGCTGCGGAGATCGAGAAGTTAGCCTTTCCCTTATTATTTTTAATGGTCCCAATTTTTTATTTGGCTGTCTCCTGGAGATGGGCACCTTACTTTATTGTTTTCTATCAAATGCCATTTTGGGAAGCTATGGAAACCAGCCGTAGAATGGTAGGTAGAAAGTTCTGGCCGCTATTGGGATTTTTATTACTTGTGGGTTTGTTAATAGCCTCGGGTGCAATCGCTTTTATAGTTGGAATTGTGATTACGATTCCATTGGCTATGTGTGTTGATTACGCTGCCTTTGCTGATGTCACCAAGTTGATGGAAGAAGGAGATATGGATATGGATTTAACCGAACATTTTGTAGAATAAACGAACACAAATGGCTTCTTAAGCGGTCTATTTTAGACAATTGCTATAATTGATTAATAAAAGCAGCCATTTGTTCCTGGATTTTTTGAGCTGAATTTCTGGCTGCTTGAGCAAAATCAAGGCCATCACCAGCATAAATGATACCTCTGGAAGAATTAACTAAAAGACCGCCATATTCATTCCAGCCATATTCACTGACTTTAGCTAAGTCACCACCCTGAGCTCCTATGCCTGGTACAAGCAGGAAGTGATCAGGAGCAATGGCACGAATGTCTTTAAATTTTTCTGGATGTGTAGCACCAACAACGTACATCAATTGTTCTGGGCTGCCCCAGGTCATGGCGGTACGCATGACTTTTTCAAACAGAGGTTGTCCGTTTTCTTGTGCAGTCATTTGAAAATCCTGGGAGCCTTGATTTGATGTCAAGGCCAATAAGATGACCCATTTATTTGGGAATTCTAAGAAAGGACCAACGGAATCAATACCCATATACGGAGCTACAGTTACAGAATCAAAGTTCATTTGTTCAAAGAAGGCCCGGGCATAACGTTTGGAGGTGTTTCCAATATCTCCACGTTTAGCATCCGCAATGGTGAAGTGCGTATCAGGAATGTAAGCTAGCGTCTTTTGTAGGGAAATCCAACCAGCAGCACCTTGAGTTTCATAAAAAGCTAAATTGGGCTTATAGGCCACACAAAGGTCTTTAGTCGCATCAATAATGGCCTTGTTAAAGGCGAAAATAGGATCAGTTTCTTGGAGGAGGTGCTTTGGAATGCGGTCCAAGTCTGTATCTAAACCTACACACAAATAGGTTTTTTTAGCCATGATTTGTTCAAAAAGACTAGCTCTGGTCATATCCAATTAGAATAAGTTAATGGTGATTAAACGGTGATGCCATTGATGGCTTTTACACCAGCAATTTCTGGCATTTTACTACGAATGGCTTGTTCTATACCTGCTTTCATAGTCATGGTAGACATATTACAATTTTGGCAGGTACCTAACCATTTAACCATTACAATCCGATCATCGGTGTAATCAACGACTTCTACATTTCCGCCATCTACTTTTAAATGTGGGCGGACATCTTCCAACGCGGCATCTATTTTGCTAAGGATTGCTTGTTTATCCATTGGTTTATATTAATTAAGTTCAATAGACTTTCGTCTAATAATTTTAAAACTATTTTACATTCACCTTTTTAGTAGGTGCCATCTGTTCGTTTCGAGTAGCAATTTGCCGAGCCGTTTGTTTGGCGACTTGCAAAAAGGCTTCTTTTGCCACGGGCTCATTTTGTAGAATGGCTGGTCGTCCAGCATCTCCGGCTTCGCGAATACCTTGTACTATTGGTATTTGACCAAGTAGGATAGAATTACTCTGTTGGACGAGTTTTTTACCACCACCTTGTCCAAATAAATAATATTTATTGTTGGGCAATTCTTTTGGAGTAAACCAAGACATGTTTTCCACTACTCCTAAAATAGGAACATTGACCGAAGGCAGCCCAAACATGTTGATGGCTTTTACGGCGTCAACCACGGCAACTTCCTGTGGGGTAGTGACCATAACTGCTCCCGTTACCGGTACTGTTTGTACCAAACTCAGCTGTACATCACCAGTACCTGGGGGGAGATCTACAATCATATAATCCAGTGGTGGCCAAATGGTATCGTGGAAAAATTGCTTGATGATTCCTGAAAGTCTTGGTCCTCGTAGTACAACTGCCTGCTCTGGTTCAATAATAAAACCAATAGACATGACGTCAATACCATGCGCCTGCAAAGGTAATAGGCGCGGTTTGTCATAAACGGTCTGGACCCGCGGGCGCTGACCCTGTAAACCCAGCATAGTAGGTATAGACGGCCCATATAGATCTGCATCAATCAATCCTACATTTGCGCCCAGTGCCCGCAACCCTAAAGCTAAGTTGACGGCTACCGTAGATTTACCTACGCCACCTTTCCCCGAAGCAACCGCAATAATGTTTTTAATGTGCGAGAAAGGGTTGGTGGTGCTTGGCGCGGCTGCTTGCCCGCCTTTAGCCATCATATGTACATTGACATCTGCTTCAGGATAAATCTTTTGGATGGCTTCCATACAAGCAAAGTTGAGGGCTTGTTTATACTCGGTGCCCAAAGAAGGAAGTTCCAATTTAAAATTAACAGAATTACCTTCAATGTGGAGATCCAACACCATATTCATGGTGATTAAATCTTGGCCCGTATTGGGATCCATTACTTTGGTAAGCGCTTCTACTACACGTTTGGTCTCGATTGCCATCAATGAAAAATCATTTATAATTTAGGGAAGCAGTCTCTTTTTATAACATTTTTAAAGAGAACAATTCACAAATGTAAAAACAATTGCAAGCAATAAAGAGTTCTGCAACAGCAAATGTATCTAATATATGTTATTGGTGAAAAAGGCCGCCTATCATTTCAAGACATTCAAACTTAATTTTACCTTTACGCCGCTATGATGGTACATAATGATTTAAAGCAACTACCTGAGTTTAAAAATGCCGTAATTACCATAGGTTCATTTGACGGTGTCCATTGTGGACATCAAAAAATTATCCAAAGGGTAACTCAGTTGGCAGACAAAGTTGATGGAGAAAGTATCTTGATTACTTTTCACCCGCATCCTCGCTTGGTCATCTACCCAAAGGATACCTCTTTAGAGTTGATTACTACCATTGATGAAAAAGTTCGTTTATTAGAACGCTATGGTCTTGATCATGTGGTGGTAGTGCCTTTTTCAATAGAATTCTCTCAGCAAACAGCTGATGAGTATATCGTGAATTTTTTAGTAGGCCGCTTTAAGCCTAAGTATATTGTTATTGGTTATGACCATAAATTTGGTTTGAATCGTCAGGGAGACATTGATTTTTTGAAGCACTACCAGGAAACTTATGCTTATGAGGTAGAAGAAATACCGGTCCAAGAGATTAATGATCTTAGTATTAGCTCTACCAAAATCAGAAAGGCTGTTCAAAAAGGTAAAATAGCAGCTGCTAATGAACTCCTTGGGCACTACTATACGATAACTGGTACGGTGGTACACGGACAGCAAATTGGAGAAACACTAGGATTTCCTACCGCAAATCTAGAGGTCACCCATACGCATAAATTGATTCCCCCTAATGGGATCTATGCCGTTAGAGTTAGACACCATGATCAGGTATATGGAGGAATGCTGTATATCGGGGATAGGCCAACACTAAAGGACCTCAACAATCAGACGATTGAAGTCAATATTTTTGACTTTAAGAAGAATATTTATGGGGATCGATTACTGGTGGAGTTTGTCGATTACGTTCGGGCCGATATTGCCTTTACCAACTTAGCTGATTTAAGTGTTCAACTTGGTAAAGATAAAATTGCTTCCGAGGCTGTTCTTAAAAATGAAATAAAAGAGGTACAAGTTGCTACTAAACCGGTATTACCAGCCGTAGCAGTTGTTATTTTGAATTACAATGGTAGGGATTATCTAGAATCCTTTCTTCCTAGTGTCCTGGCAAGTACTTATGATAATCTGCAAATTATCGTTGCCGATAACGGTTCAACGGACGATTCAATTAATTTTTTACAAACTTCCTTTCCGGACATCAAAATTATTGATTTAAAGGAAAATAGTGGTTTTGCGGAAGGCTATAATCGAGCGCTAAAAGAAGTAGAAGCCAACTATTATGTTCTGCTCAATTCAGACGTAGAGGTCACACCAGGTTGGATAGATCCTATCATCGAGCTGATGGAAAGAGACCAAACAGTTGCAGCTTGCCAGCCTAAAATTAGGGCAGAATCCAATCGAGCTGCTTTCGAATACGCCGGAGCCAGCGGTGGATGGATGGATGTACTGGGCTATCCCTTTTGTAGGGGGCGTATTTTTGCAGTAACGGAGATGGATGAGGGGCAATATGATGATACCCAAGAGATCTTTTGGGCTTCTGGAGCTGCCATGTTTATCAGAAGTAAACTCTTTCACCGAATTGGCGGTTTTGATGCAGACTATTTTGCACACGCAGAAGAGATAGATCTTTGTTGGAGGCTAAAAAGAGCAGGTTATAAGATAATGGTCCGGCCACAATCGGTTGTCTATCACGTTGGTGGAGGAACTTTAAGTTATGTGACGCCTCGTAAGACTTACTTGAATTTCAGGAATTCGCTATACACTATTTTGAAAAATGAGCCGCTTAAGAAATTATACTGGCTATTGCCTTTACGCTTATTGATGGATGGCTTAGCGGCGGGTTTATTTTTAATGCAAGGGCGAATAGCTCACATTGGAGCAATTGTATCTGCCCATTGGCGTTTTTTTGGTACATTTTCTAAGTTTTACCAAAAAAGAGGCTTTTATCAAGAGAAAATAGCACAGCTAAGTATTCAAGCTAAACCCAATATGAAAGCCCAATACCCAGGTAGTATTGTCTGGAAATATTATGCGCTTAAAAAACGATTCTTTAAACAACTGTAGCTTGGAATGAAGGGTAAATTAGATTTTTTATATAGAGATGAGCATTTGGTGGTATTGAATAAACCTTCGGGCTACTTGAGTATTCCAGATCGATTTGTGCCTGAAAAACCAAATTTGGTTCATCAGCTAGAACAGACCTACGATAAAGCGTGGATTGTCCATCGGTTGGATAAAGAAACCAGTGGTGTCATTTGTTTTGCTTTAAATGCAGAAACCCATCGGAGCTTATCTATGCAGTTTGAGCAGCGACAGGTCAAAAAGATTTACCACGTGCTGGTAGATGGTCAAGTTTCTCCAGAGAGCGGAGCAATTGATCGTCCTATTGCACCACATCCAACCATCCCAGGTAAAATGATGCCCAGTGCAAAAGGGAAGGCTGCGAAGACTTTATATCAAGTCCGAAAGAAATATCGGGATTTTACTTTATTAGAAGCGGATATAAAAACAGGCCGAACACATCAAATTAGGGTTCATTTTAGTAGTATTGGCTTCCCTCTGTCAGTAGATCCTATGTACGGGCGCCGGGATGCCTTAGCTTTATCAGAAATTAAGAAACGCACTTTTCGCTTAGGGAAAGGCCAAGAAGAACGTCCTTTGTTGAGGCGTTTATCTTTACACTCAGCTTCTTTAGAAGTGAAGCACCCTGTAACTGGCGAGTTACTGAAAATTGAGGCCCCATACCACAAAGATTTTAGAGCCGTTTTGCAGCAACTCAATAAATGGAATGCCTATGACTAAATTGAAAAAGGGGCAAGCCTCTATATTGTGGGCATTGATAGGTGCATTGTTTTTTATCCCTTTTTTGGGTGGTGTCCATCTGTTTGATTGGGATGAAATCAATTTTGCAGAAATCAGTCGAGAAATGATTGCTCAAGGTGATTATTTGAGGGTTTCGATTGATTACGAGCCTTTTTTCCAAAAGCCACCTTTGTTTTTTTGGTTTCAGGTCCTAGCTATGAAGGTTTTTGGGGTTAATGAATTTGCAGCTCGCCTACCTAATGCTATTTGTGGTAGTATTACCTTGGTCTTGTTATTTAATCTAGGCCAAAAATTATACGACACACGTTTTGGCCATCTATGGGCATTGGTTTATCTAGGAACGGTATTGCCTTTTTTGTATTTTAAATCAGGCATTATTGATCCTTATTTTAACTTATTTATCTTCCTTGGCCTTTATTATGTGATTTTATACTATTGGAAAAAAGAACAATTTTCGATACCCTTACGCCATTCTAAATGGACCTATTTATTGCTCAGTGGTTTATTTTTAGGCTTAGGCGTTTTGACCAAGGGACCGGTTGCTTTTTTACTGGCCAGTTTAGCCCTATTTGTTTACTGGGTTTACCAACGTTTCCGTTTTTACATTACGGTTCCTGCCTATTTATTGCTGACTTTTGTGGCGTTTTTATTAACGGCTGCCTGGTTTGGAGTGGAGACCTTGATTAATGGACCAGCATTTGTTAAGGCTTTTATTGACTATAACATTGAATTGGCAACCACCGAAAGTGCGGGCCATGGCGGTTTCCCGGGCTATCATTTTGTCGTGATGCTGTTGGGGTGTTTTCCTGCTTCCATTTTTGCAATCCGCGCCTTTGGCAAACTCAAACCTGCGGCGAAGGATTACCAAAACGACTTTCGGATTTGGATGAAATATCTATTCTGGGTAGTCATTATCCTGTTCTCTATTGTAGAATCGAAAATAGTCCATTATTCAAGTCTATGTTATTATCCATTAACTTTTTTAGCTGCCTTAGTGATTAGGCAATTGCTGCTAAAACACATTCCGTACAAACGTTGGATGAATGTACTTTTGATATCGGTGGCCAGTTTATACCTATTACTAATAGTAGCAATACCTTTAGCAGCACCTTACATAGAGCAAATTAAACCTATGATTGATGATCCTTTTGCCAAAGCAAATTTAGAGGCTGCGGTGAATTGGACAGGATGGGAAGTATTACCCGCTTTGCTTTTGGCTGTGATTATAGGTGTTTATTTAAGGCATCTGCGCAACAATGGACCCAGCCAAAAGGCCTTCAACTGGCTGTTTGGAGGGATGACCTTTTTTGTGCTTTTGACACTGATCTTCTTTATTAAAAGAGTGGAGGGTTATTCCCAAAGAGCTAACTTAGAATTCTTTAAAAGCTTGCAAGGTGAAACAGCTTATGTTTACACCTATGGATATAAATCTTATGCTCATTTATATTACAGTGATAAGGCACCTGATCCAGCTTCGGCTATTCGTTCTATTCCAGAAAAGGAACGACAAGAGTGGTTATTGACGGGAGATATTGACCGACCAGTATATTTTTCAGTGCGTGTACATCGAGCGGAGCGACTGCGGACTTTACCCCAATTTGAAGAACTCTATGCAAAAAATGGCTTCGTTTTCTTTAAAAGAACTCCTGATTCTAGGCTACAATAGTGAAAATTCAAGAATTCAGACTTTTTCTTCAAAACCAAATGCGCTTAAATTAGTTTAGGCTACAAAGGTTTTAGTTAAAAGTAGTTTTGTACAGCGCACATGAGTCAAGCGATTTATGTGCGACTTTTTTTAGGTAGCCCAAAAAGTAGCCAAAAAACAAGATGGCCGAAGTTTTTAAACTTCGGCCATCTTGTTTTTTGGCTAAACCATAAGTTTGAAATTTACGCTACCTTAAGTCCTAATCTGGAACAGCATTAGGATTTA
>CAXIDD010000226.1:0-7871 GCA_964021975.1 uncultured Saprospirales bacterium
GACTCCGTAGCCGCCGAGCGTATAATGGCCTCAATAATTCGAATATCTTTCAGGCCCTCTTGACCACTAATCACCATAGTCCGGTTTTCTAAGAGAGCAAGTGCATCCTCGTCCATTTGACGAGCTTGCTGGTTTTTAATCATTTGGTTGAGCAGGATGCCATCGCTTCTTTTACCTTGGACCCCATCATAAGTTTGCATGGGGCTCAATTCATAACTACCCTTTTCACAGGTGACTTTAAGTAAGTTGTACGATTTTCCAACGCTGGTTTGTCCGAAAGCCTTAAGCCCAGTTTCAAACTCTAAAACGTATTCGGTGGTTTCATCTACTTCCTTGAAAAGATTAGGCCTGTCGGTATATTGTCGCGCGGAAAGTACGCGTTTGGGGTACATTTGTGCGGCATTTCGAGCACCATTAACGGTATAAACGCCCATATCATAAAGGGCACCGCCGCCTAGGTCTTTTTGGAAGCGCCATCCAGAGCCGCCACCACCGGCATAGCCTGCTTGACTGTCTATTTGGGTCATTTCCCCAAAAGGTTTACTAGATGCATAAGAATTCAGCGTTAGTGTATTGGGCTCATGCTGCATCCGATAGCCAATGGTTAATTGGACCTTGTTTTGTTGACAGGCATCAATAATAGCTTGGCAGTCTTTGGTATTCATCGCCATTGGTTTTTCGCACCAAACGTGTTTGCCTGCATTGGCCGCAGCAATGGCGAATTTAGCGTGTGTACCCGTTGGAGTAACTATATAAATGACATCAATAGCCTCGTTGTTGGCTATTTGATCCATATTTTCATAATTGTAAATATTAGCATCAGGAATTGCATATTTTTTCTTCCAAGTGGGAATTTTGTCTGGACTTCCTGTGATAATTCCAGCTAAGTGGCAATTTTTTGTCATTTGTAGTGCCGGAGCTAATTGATAGGTACTATAAGAACCTAGACCTAATAGCGCAATACCTATGGGTTTTTTATTTAGGGTGTTCGAATTTCTTTTTTTTGATAAACAGCTTGTCGGTAGCAGTAAACTTCCACTGGCAGCTAAGGAAAGGGAAAGAAATCTGCGGCGTTGTATATTTTTCATAGTAATGCGTTTAGCTCCAATTGATGTACTTAATTTTTAACAATTCACTTCTCCTTCTTTAGGGTGTGGAAATAAGTCGGTTTCATTTTCATTGGGCCGGTCCGTCAGGCATTTAAAGTCCTTTTCCACCAGGATAATTAGTTTAGAGTTTTCAGCAATCAATTGTTCGGCCTGAATACTTACCAAATTGGAGTCCGCCCATTCCTGAACCTGGGTTCTAGGAATCTGTACGGAAATATGATGATTTTGATAAGTAGCGGTGATGTTAAAATGAGCAATTGCGCTAACTTCATATACTAAGGTTGCTCCTGCTACTGGACCAAACTGAATGGATGCTTGGACTTTACCATCCTCTTTTAGTTGTTGAACTTCGGATTGGGAAAGTCGGAGTCTGAGGGAGTTATCTTTTATACGAATTTTCATAGTTCTTGATTAAGAACCTAAAATACAATGAAGTTTTAGGAAATGGGTAATAAGCTTAGTATGATTTTTTTCACCCTGCCGGGGGGCACACTAGAACACATAGGAATTATTGGAGCTTTAATCCTATGCTAAGCTGCTTTAGTTTCTTGTGCTAATTTTACTACAATCACTACATGTAAAAAGATAATGGTAGCAGGAGCAAAAGCTGGAATCCAAGAAAATGGGAAAGTCCCAAATTGAGCAACACCTATGGCATCCGTTTCTATGGATGCTTGGGTAAGCACTACAGCAGTCCTTAAAACCGAAATAATGTCTGCTAGACCAATCAAGCTCCAAATCCAAGCAAAAAGATGGGCATAGGAACGTTTTTGCCGTAAGGCATAGATCAAAGGAATCGCTAAAATGGCCGTTAGGATATCTCCAATACCGCCCACTAGCGCAAATGTCCTGGGCAAAGCACCATATTGATAAGCCAAGAGGAAGAAAATACCAATAAAACGAAAAAGATGGATGCTTACCAACGCTGCTAAGCTGGCATGGGTGAAAATAACCTTAAACCAAGAACTTCGCCAAACGTACAAAAAGTAAAAGAGTAAGAGTGGTAAAGCTCCACTCACTAAAATCCTGGGTGGTAAAGTATTTTGTTCAAAGAAACCACTCAAAGAAACCAATGCGATCAAACCTAAAAAGCAGGTGTAGAATAGGAGGGTTCTCTGGTAAATAAGCTGTGCTTGTTTCTCCGGTTTTCCAGCATTGCGATAAGCGGTTCGAGCAGTGGAGGCTATTAACCAAACCGGAATGGTAAATGCTAGGATAAAAAGAATAGAAAGCCAAAAAGGGACTTGAGTGATTGCTAATTCCATGGTTGTTGGTTTGTTTAGAAGACAAATTAGTAGCAATCAGCTTAGTAATTCTTGTCCTAGGACAAGAAACAAGAGCATTAAAAAATTATTTACGTAATTGCCGCCGAATGCGACTTAAAGAAGTATCGGTCATACCTAAGTAAGATGCAATGATTTTTAGTGGAACTGCTTGAATGATTTCGGGTTTTTGCTCCAATAACTTTAAATACCGCTGCTCGGCGGTCTCTTTATGCATGGAAAGGAAGTGTTGGTGTAAGCTAACATAGTTCATAGTGAGCATCATACGGCCCCATTCTCGGAATTCTGGTATTTCATGAAAACAATATTGTGCTGTTTTTAAGTCTAAAGTTTTGACTTGGCAATCGGTGAGGGCTTCATAGTTTTCTAAGGTGGGTTCCTGTTTGAAAAAAGATTGGTAGTCATTGATAAAATCTGGTGCGGAGAAAATACGCGTCGTGATTTGATTGCCAGCCGTATCTACGGTGAAGCATCGGATAAATCCTTCTGCTAGAAAATAGGAAAACCGACTAATTTGACCTTCCCGAAGGAAAATAGTGCCTTTTGCGAGCTGGTCATTCTTTAAATAACCTGCTATCAATTGAGCCTTCGGTTTTGGCATCGGTAACAATCCTTGTAAGTAATCCTCAAAGTTCATTTAGGGCAGCTTCTATATCACTCAAAAAGATTTTATCCACTTGGTGACCATAAGGGTCAAACATACAAATATCGTTCTGATATAAGGAAAGGGCTTGCTCTAAGGCTTCTTTTTGAGCCTCTTTTTGGCCTAGTTTTTCCAAAACTCTAGCCTTATGATACTGATTTTCCGCTAAGTTGCCACTAGCTTCTTGCGCTTCAAAAGCTTTTAGGGCTGCCGCTAAGTCTCCTATTTCAAAATAAAGTACACCTAGGTGTAAATTGTCATAGACGCCCGTATATTGGGTTTCATCAGCCAAATGAGCTTCTATAATTTGAATGGCTTTTTGCTTTTGTCCAAGCATTTTATAACATAGTGCCATGGCAATATTTAAGTTGTAAAAACCATTTTGGCAGGGGCCAGGATTATAATCAATCAGGTCATTTAGTGCTTCTAGATCATCAATGGTCCCCTGATAATCCCGGAAAAATTGAAAGCGACACCAAGCTCGATAGCCTAGATGTTCGATAGGATTCAACTCTACTGCTTTATCGATTAGCTTTTTCCATTGGATGAAATCTCCCGTTTTTAAATAGGCAGTAGATTTGGCTCGGTAGATGTCACTATACTCCGGACAGATTGCCAAAGCTTGGTCCTTGATTAAATGATACTCTCGTGTCAATTGAAAATAGCTTGGTGCCTTTTCTAAAAAATCACAAGCTTGGTATCGACAGGTGTCGCCAGCTAGATAAAATGCATAACAATTGTCCTGGGCAGACAGCCTTGTCATACCAAGTAGGAGTACTATAGAAAGATAAGTGTATTTAATCATGGCATTATTTCTTTAAGTTGACCCGCTTCAATCTTGAAAATAAGGTAGTTGTAATAATCCAATCCGCGAGATTTCGAGCTGAATCCCTTCCACTTAGAGATAGACTTGGTTAAAGACATGAGCTGGTCCGTGATGGAAGTGTCAAAGGTTTTTTTCTGATAATCCCAGTCCATACCCATGATTCGGAAGCGCCCTGCCTGACCTTCACAATTAACCAAAAATCGAATGCGGATTAATCCAGATTCCCTGGTGGTCTTCTCTGCATCATATTGATCAAGAAAGTGCTTTTCTAAGGCCGGCTTTTCCTCCGCATAAGGTTTTTCGGAGAGGGCATAATACTGGATAGCTCGTTTATCTCCACTACACAGTTTAAAATCTGGGTCGTCCTGCTCTTTGTCAAAAGCGATATCTCCAATCATACGTGGATAGTCTGATTGGGCAGAAGGCTTGGACTGGCAGGCCAAAAGGGTTGCCAGCAAAAATAATTGGGTGATTGTTTTCATCGGGTTGTTGATTTATCGTCTGCTAGATTAAGAAGATTTAAAGATTATTCCATCTTTCTGATTTGCATTAACAAATGATTAAGTTGATTATCCTTTCCTTTGGCAATTCCTTCCTGAGTTGGTTTGATTAATACATCAGGTACAATACCTCGATTGGGACGATCTGCTATCGTGAAACCACCCATCACCGGGAACTCTACCTCTATCCCAGAATTCGGTAAATACATAAAAATGATTTGTCCTCCGTTGATGTCTCTTTGATTGCCTCCAGTCTCTTCGCCATAAATGGTACCAATTTCTTTTTGTTTAAAATCCGCAGCCAAGTAAAAAGCAAGGGATACATTTACGGAGCTGGTCAGTAGATAGACCTTGCCGGTAAAGGCATCCTTTTTACGTTTACCCGAAGGGTCTTTGGTCGCTTCCTTAAAGTGATAATAGCCATTTATTGGTTCAGGATTATCGGGTTTTAAGTTATAAAACCAAGGTTCATCCCCCCATGTTTTAATGTGAGGCTTGAATGAATCAGGGAATTGGAGATACCGCGTTTTCCCAATGCGTTCGAATCCAGGGGCATCTTTAGCATAGGAGAGGTACTTGAAGAGTTCGTGTTTGATTTCATCATTGCCACCAGAATTGCCCCGAATATCGATAACCAAATGCTTCGTCTTTTCTTTTTTTAGCTGTTTGAAAATATCCGCGAAGAACAACTTATAGTCCCGGGTCAATTGCCCAAAGCCATAGAGGGCAAAGGAGTTTAAAGTGAGAATACCAATATCATCTTCGGTTATTATAAAATCCCAAAGCTCATCGTTGGATTTAGGGAAATCTGGATAACGCTCTTTGAGCGTAGCAGTACGTTGTGTTCTTGTTAGGGTTTGAACGGTGTGGGTATGAATGCCTTTTGCTCCAAAATTTTGAAACTCAATTTCAATGTGCTGATTTTTTATGGGAAAAAGTAAAGGGTAAAAGACATCAAAAGGATAGAATTCAAAATCATAAGCTGGGACAGACAGATAAGCCTTGCGCTGATGGTCTGTCGCACCGTCGGCTGGGATATATGGCACTAAGGATGCTTGGACTACAGAGACCACGCGACAATCGATACTCAAGAGGCGCGCGCCGCGGTTTAAATCAGGAACCTCAGAAGCGTTCTCTAAAACGATCATCTGACCATCTATCCAGGTAAAACTGAAGGGAAGCTTATCTGCTTGTCGGTGTATCAGAGAATTGATGGTCGCTTTTTGATTGTAAATACCGACCATGGTGTGTCCACATTGAAGACTTGCGGTAAGTTTAGACATGGCCAGATAAGCTTGTCCGTAGGTCATCGGTTTTTGAAAGGCGGTTTGGAGTTCTTTTAAAGCAGCCTGAATACTAGCTTTACTATTGTAGCGGTAGGTTCCTGGGTGAATATCCAGTATCATTTTTTCGATTAGCTTAAAATCTGCTAATAATTGCTCGGGTTGCAACAAAGGTAGGGCGGAAAGGTCAATTAATTGTTCGACGTCCCATTCATGCTCACTTATCAGTTGGGACTCACCATTGAGGCTTAAAGTACGATTATCATTGGTTTCCCAAGTGGCTTCATCTTGGGCATCAAAGCGTACGAATTTGAATTCGAGGTTTTGAATGGATGCCTCAAATTCCACTTCTACTTGGTAATAGTCTTCTATTGCTTGCATTTCTATAGAAGAAGACCAGCTAAGGGGCGCTTGATCCCCACGGATCCCTACTTTAAGTTGATTATTGGGAGGGAGATTTTTTAGAAGAAAGGTCACTTTTGTTTGTGCATTCAAACACGAGAACCCTAGAAGTAAGATTAAAAATATAAACAGTCGGTACATACTTTTTTATTTCCAATATGCATAGATTAGAAATAAATTAGGGCTTAAAATTGCTAGAAATAGGTCTCAAAAAAGAAATTGAGACTTATTAAACTACCGACTTTCTATCACTTTAACTACATCCGTAGCAATCTCCAGCCAGTTGGATACACCCATTTGGGGATTGGATACCTCACCACTATTAGGCGTTTGGTCCGCTTGGTGATTTGCTTTTGGATTACTTAGGGTTTGATAAAGAGATATACCTGCTAGACCCAATTGTACAAGGTCAGAAGTTTTTCCAATTTGGCGGTAAATATCTCCTTTAACACGATCAACCATAGCCGTAGACTCCCGGAGAATTTCGTTTTTTAGGGCCTTTTCCATAAGCTGCAGACGCATCTGCTCCAGCTTTAAATCTTTTAAACTATTGATCGGCTTCTTTTTCTTCTTTTTCATATATTAATTGGATAATGTAGGTAATGATTGGGTTGGTAATAAGCTGGCGTTTAAAGAGATAAAAACAACCGGTAATTAGCAGCAGCAAACCAGCGACAGCTAGGAAACCTAAGGCAGCATTTTGCAACAGCTGCCCTAGATAAATAGCTAATGCAATAAAGCCAAACAGAGCGCTTAGCCCTGCGGTAGCTCCAATCACCAAAACGGTAAACAAAGAAGAGATTACTTTAGAACTCTTCTCTATGGCTTGTAACTTTGCTTGATCGACTTTTACCTCAATTAATGACTTAAGATAAGTAGTAGATTGTCCCAAAGACTCCGTTAAAGGTGCTTGATTTTGCATTAAAATTTACTTTATAATTTGGTATTTGGTTGGTGATTTCGCTTTGTACTAAAAGGGGATTCTAGTTGTCAAGTGCGTTTTCCATTTGATTTATTTTTTGCTTTGCTTTCTCGGTTCCTTTGTTAAAAGCATTTTGGCCTTGGTCTATGGTGTTTTCAGTAGAATTAACCAATTGATTCAATCCACTTTTGATGGAATCACTTGCGTTGGCTACAAAACTTTGACCGCGATTGGCCATATCTTTCGCAGATTCTGATAAGTTTGAAATTTGTTCTTTTGCAGTTTCTTTTACTTCAGATCCTATTTCTACTGCTTTATCAGCGGTGTCTTTTCTGAACTTACGTCCTTTATCCGAATTCAACCACCATCCTGCTACTGCACCTGCGGCTACACCTAAAGCTATTCCTAAACGAGATCTGTTTTTACGGTTACTCATGAATTTTTGTTTTTTTTACAAAAGGCTTTCTCTACATAAAAACCTTTTCGGTCAGATTAATTAATTTATTTTAATACGCTTGAGCCTTACCTATGTTCGTTCTAATCAAAAAGAAATTTTTCTAGGATTGATTCGTAGAAAAGGGCCTCGAGCTAATTTTTGCGTATTTTACGCCCCGATTTTTAAATTCAAGATGTATGAAACAAACAACACTTTTATTATTCCTTTTAATCTTTGGATGCCAATTACAAGCGCAGGAACTTCAATCTCCAGATGGCCGATTTTCCTTAAGTTTTGAAATCCTAAGTGGGAAACCAACTTATGCGCTAAGTTTAGATAATCAAACCATTATTGCGCGAAGTAAACTAGGTTTAGAACTAAAATCTACGACTTCTTTAATGGAAGGTTTTGCTGTAAAAAATATAGAACGCAGTACTTTTGATGAGACTTGGGAACCTGTCTGGGGC
>CAXIDD010000227.1:0-7850 GCA_964021975.1 uncultured Saprospirales bacterium
GGCGGTTACCAGAATCAATTTTCCGTTCTTTACCTTATCGTGGTCAATTAAATGTAAGGGTAACTTGGCCTTGTATTTTCCATATAATTCTAATTCGGATTCTGGAATGTTTAACTGTTGCGCAATTGATTGGATAGCTTGCAAAGTCACTTGCTTTGCAATTTGCAGGTCTGTCATTTAATTTTTTTTTGGTTGTAAAGGC
Organism: uncultured Saprospirales bacterium; assembly: GCA_964021975.1. GTDB lineage: Bacteria > Bacteroidota > Bacteroidia > Chitinophagales > Saprospiraceae > DATFKA01. The sequence continues at coordinate 203 of CAXIDD010000227.1, forward strand.
TAGCTCAATATACCAGAATTTGTGAAAAAAAGTGCTTATCCGGTTCGGAATTTGTAGTTTTGCAGTTGAGGGGCAGCTGAAAAAATGATCGCTTTTCCAACCACCCAAGGCACCGAAGAATACTAAAGGATTACTATAGGAATTTAATACTAAAAAAGGAATTTTAAAAATCATTAAATCACCACATCAACCAACCAGTAAACAAAAATGAAATGAGCATTATTTTTTTTAATCAAAAAATCACCAGTCGGTGATGGTTAAAATAAGATTATGCGAACCTGTCCCGGCCTTGCGTCGGGAAACGAAGTGGTTACATCGATTTGAAAATTCATTAATTGATTAGTTTTCAAACCATTTATTAATTTTCAAACAGATGAAAGTAGCAGTAATTGGCGGCGGCGCAGCAGGTTTTTTTTCCGCAATTTCCATCAAAGAACATCATCCGGATGCGGAAGTTGTCATTTTTGAAAAATCTAGTAAAGTGCTTGCGAAGGTGAAAATCTCTGGCGGCGGACGCTGTAATGTTACCAACGGTTGTACGGATATAGCCGAACTATCCAGGGCATATCCACGTGGTGCTAAGCAACTAAAAAAGGCTTTTTACTCCTGGAATACACAACATACCATGGATTGGTTTGAGCAACGCGGTGTGCCTTTGGTGATACAAGAAGACAATTGTGTTTTTCCGGTTTCCCAAGACTCGCAGAGCGTGATTGATTGCTTTTTGAGGGAAACACGTCGGCTGAAAATTCGGGTTAAGACCAGTATTGGGGTGAAATCTATTGAGGAATTTAATCATCAACTACAGGTCAATTTTCTGAAGGATCAACCTGCCGAAAGATATGATAAAGTTATCGTTGCTACCGGAGGAAGTCCCAAACGCCGGGGTTTAGAATGGTTAGAAGGTATCGGGCATCAAATCGAAGACCCCGTACCTTCTTTGTTTACCTTTAATATGCCTGGAGAGTCCATAAAAGAGCTAATGGGAATTGTAGTGGAAGAAGCACTGGTGAGCATCCAAGGAACCAAATTAAAAGGGGATGGCCCTTTATTAATTACGCATTGGGGGATGAGTGGGCCAGCGATTTTAAAGCTATCTGCATTTGGTGCCAGGATTCTAAGTGAAAAGAATTATGCATTTACCGTCCAAGTGAACTGGGTCAATAATCCCAGGACACAGGAAGTTTTTGATATTTTACAAGCTATCGTTGCAGAGCATCCCCACAAAAGTTTAGCCAACTATCGGCCCTATTTATTGCCCAAACGCCTTTGGGCTTACCTGTTGGAAAAATGTCAGTTGCCTCTAGATAAGCCTTGGATAGAGTTAGGTAAAAAAAGCCTTAATCGCTTGGTGAATCTATTGACCAATGACCTCTATCAGGTTAAAGGAAAAACTACTTTTAAAGAAGAGTTTGTGACCTGTGGAGGGGTTAGTTTAGATAGCATTAATTTTAAAACAATGGAAAGTAAAGTCTGTAAAAATCTCTATTTTGCAGGAGAAGTTATGGATATAGATGGGATTACAGGTGGCTATAACTTTCAATCGGCTTGGACCACTGCTTACATAGCCGGACAATTAAACTAAAAGAATGAAATTACGACTCAGCTGTCTGCTCGCTTGCTTACCTTTTTTTGCATTTGGTAAAATAATGCTCCCCGCTATTATTGCAGACCACATGGTTCTCCAACAAGAGCAAACCGTAAAAATATGGGGCTGGACTACAAATTCATCCGAACAGATTAGTATTCAAGCCACCTGGAATAAGGATACCGTAAGCACAAGAGCTGCTCGCGGATATTGGGAGTTGGAGCTGCAAACACCAAGCTACGGAGGACCTTACAAAATTCATATCTTAGGCCATGAAAAAATAACCATAAAAGACGTTTTAATCGGTGAAGTTTGGTTGGCTTCTGGTCAATCTAATATGGAAATGCCCGTAGATTCTGTCCGACGAGGCTTCCCTGGAATGATGGATTATCAGTCAGAAATTGCCGCAGCTGATTATCCTAAGATTCGTTTGTTTTTGGTAGAAAAGAAACTTGCTTATGCCCCTCAAGATGATTTGATTGGACAGTGGTCCGTTTGTTCTCCTACAACTGTTCGTAACTTCTCGGCCGTTGCTTACGTCTTTGGGGAGCAAATTCACAAAACACTTCAAGTGCCAGTAGGTATGATCGCCAGCAGTTGGGGTGGCACGAATGCCGAAACCTGGATCCGTAAAGAATATTTAGAAGCCGATCCTAATTTGGCCAAATCAGCCCAGGAACGGACAGAAAATAGAAACTGGCCCTTTCGGGTGGGGCATGCTTTTAATGGTATGATTCACCCTATAATCAAGTTTTCTATTAAAGGAGCCATTTGGTACCAAGGAGAGAGCAATCGGCCCAATGCCAATCAATATGCAGCAGTCATGGAAGCTTTGATTAAGAATTGGCGGGAAGAATGGGAAAGTGAATTTCCTTTTTACTTTACCCAAATTGCACCGTATAATTATCAACAAGGTGTTGCTGGAACTTATGTGCGCGAAGCTCAATTGAAAACCTTGTCGGTTCCTAAAACAGGCATGGCGGTGACCAATGACCTTGGTAACATAAAAAATATTCACCCTAGACTAAAACGGGAAGTAGGGGAGCGGTTAGCTCTTTGGGCACTAGCCAAAGATTATGGTCAAACCAACTTGATTTACTCTGGTCCACTGTTTCGCTCCATGCAAATCAAAGGTGCGAATGCAACTATCAATTTTGATCACGCAAGCTCCGGCTTGGTTACAAATGGTATAAAATTAATTGGCTTTGAAGTCGCTGGTTCAGATCAAGTTTTCCATCCTGCAGAGGCTTCCATCAAAGGACAAAGTGTTGTGGTTCATAGCGCTAAGGTGACTAAACCTGTAGCCGTTCGTTTTGCTTTTGGGGATCAAATAGAACCCAATTTATACAATGTAGCAGGCTTGCCTGCCTCCGCTTTTCGTACCGACAATTGGAAAGAAAAATAGTGAAGACCTATATTGCAAATATAATTGAGTTTGCCAACAAGCCTTTCCCGGAGGACGAGAGTTATTGGGCCTATTGGAAAATTTTGATAGCACTTAGTTTATTTGTCTGTTTTTTTCTCTTCGTATTCCAACCTTTTGGATTGGCTTCAATTGAGTCTAATCGTTTTTTAGTCTGTTTAGGTTTTGGTAGTATGACTTTAGTAGGGGCATTGGTTTACGAAATTTCTGTAGCCCGAATATTATACTTATTGAGGTTTTATAAAAATTGGACTTTCATCAAATGGGTTGGTACTAATTTGGTGATTATGTTGTTCATCAGCCTGGCCAATTTCCTTTTTGCACGATTGGTTTTGATTGGCTATATCGATTGGCAATTTTTCCCACAGATGATTTATAGTACCTTAATGATTGGCATCATGCCGATGACTATTCTGGGGGGCTATAAAATGAGTAAGGAAGAGAAGAAAAATCAAGCCATTGCTGAGACAATTCTACCAGAAAGATGGAAGATTTCGGATAATAGCCGTAATGAATCTCAACTTTTTGAAATACCTTTTGGTCAAATCAGATATGTTGAAGCTTTACAAAATTATATAAAAATTGGCTATGTTAATGAGCAATCCCAATTAAAAGAAAGAACGGAAAGAGCGACGATGAAACACGTTATTCAACAAGTTGAAAACAGCTCTATTGTCCAAAGCCACCGATCCTACTTAGTCAATAAAACGAGCATCGAAAAGGTTGAAGGTAATGCACAAGGGCTTCTATTGTCTCTTAAAGATTGTGAAAAACTTATTCCCGTTTCGAGGAGTAGGATCAGTCTTTTTAAATAACTGCAACTGCAGTTCAGCCCACTTTTCTGTAATTGATCACAAATCAGTGCATTTGATCCCAAGTGCTGCCAACCGTCACAATCCCTTTGTACTTCTATTTCAATAGCCATAAGTTTGACTTATTCCTTCATCAAAATGAACACAATGAACTGGAAGAAAGTCGGATTATTTTTCTTATCAATTATTATGCTGCTAAGCATTCTCATGATTTTTTTGTCTTATCGGCAATTATCAGAAATTTACGGAGGGCGTACACAGGTAGTAGATGCTAATCAATTCAAATTTGTTGATCAAGACCTAGTGATTAATAATGTGAATGTCCTGTCAGCAAGTGGTGACCGTTTTCTACCCAATCAAACGGTCGTTATTAAACAAGGTATCATCACCTCTATTGATACAACTACTTTTGATGAATCTGATTATTACAGCGTGGATGGTGCAGGGAAATATTTGATTCCTGGGTTGGTGGATTCTCACGTCCATCTATTTAAAAGTCCAAATGATCTTTTACTTTATGTGGCCAATGGCGTAACGCACATCAGAGAAATGATCGGTGAACCTAAACATCTTCAATGGCGAAAAGAAATTGAAGCTGGTCGGATTGGACCTGATATGTATATCGCTTCGCCACGTACTGGATCTTTCAAGACCTTAGAAGGTTGGTTCATGGCTTGGTCACAAGGATTTGTAAATATCAAAAACCCAGCTCAAGCCGAAAAAATGGTAAAGAAATTCTACCGAAAAGGATACGATGGAATCAAGGTGTATAGTTACCTAAATAAACCTTCCTACGAGGCCGTTAATCGGACAGCAATGGACTTGGGTATGGATGTCATCGGCCACATCCCCTGGAGTGTATCTTTGGAAGATGTCTGGGCTTCCAATCAATCTGAAATTGCGCATTTAGAAGAATTGATGAATGCCCTTAATCGTGCTTTTGGTCAGTTCAACAGTGAAAAGGCCGCCGCATTTTTAGAATATGTAGAAAATGAAAGTGCTGCCCTAGCAGACAACCTGAAGCAGAATAATATCCACGTGACTACAACACTTTGGCTGACCAAAAGCTTTGTACGACAAAAATTTGAGCTGCAAAAGGTATTAACGGAAGTAGCATTAGCCTATGAAAACCCCGGGATTAGTGAATGGAGCCCTTATATCCCTCAGGGGCTTGGATGGTTACCTGAGGTCAATCGTTACAAACTGCCAGATGGACTAACGGAAGAAGAAAAGACAGGTCGACGAGTTTATTGGGAAACTTATGGTATGGCTTGTCAAATACTACTTAAAAATTTAGCAGAACGGGGTGTTAAAATAGTAGCTGGAACGGATGCCAATTTACCACCGACTGTACCTGGGTTTTCTTTACACCAAGAGCTTGAGAGTATGCAGGAGGCTGGGTTAAGTGCGGCAGAAGTTTTGCAATCTGCTACCGCGGTTCCAGCAGCCTGGATGAAAGCCAATGCCGGGACTATCGAAGTTAATAAAGTAGCTCAATTAGTGTTACTAAACGAAAATCCACTTCTTGACATTCAGCATACCAAGTCTATTGAAACCGTTATCCTAAATGGAAAATTATTGGATAGAAATACCCTTGATCAAATGCTGGAAGCTGTTAAAATGGCTAATGATCAAAGTCGTAAAAAAGATATTAGTGCTTTCTAGATTCAAGTACCTAATAAATTAATGGAGCTTCCTGGTTCTATTCCTAGTTTCTTTTTTGTAAACTAGCAAAGTAAAGATCAGTTTCAAAACTTGAATATTATGATACGTCCCATTTTGCTTGTTATGCTTGGCTTAGTTGTCTGTTTATCACTTGATGCCCAATCAAAGGACAAGCCCAATATTATATTAATCGTTGTAGATGATTTGGGATGGAAAGATGTTGGTTTTATGGGCTCAACTTACTACGAAACACCTCATTTAGATGCCTTGGCTGCAAAAAGTGTGGTTTTTCAACAAGCTTATGCAGGAGCGGCCAATTGTGCACCTAGTCGAGCCTGCTTGATGTCTGGCCAAAATACGCCACGCCATGGCATCTACACCGTTAGTCCCTCCGCACGAGGGAATCCCAAAACCAGGAAGATCATTCCGACACCCAATACTAGAGATTTGGCTCAAAGTCAGTTGACCCTTGGGGAGGTCTTGCAACAAAATGGATATGCCACGGCTACTATGGGAAAATGGCACTTGGGAGCTGATCCTACGACTCAAGGCTTTGACCTAAATGTAGCTGGAACCAGAAGGGGGCACCCTAAAACTTATTTTAGTCCCTATGAGAATCCAAATTTGGCAGATGGTCCAGATGGGGAATACCTAACAGATCGAATTACAGATGAAGCCATGTCTTTTATTGAAGCTAAAAAGGACGAACCTTTCTTTTTATACTTACCCTATTTTACCATTCATACGCCCTTGCAGGGTAAGGAAAATTTAGTGGATTATTATAAAAATAAACCTTCCAAAGAGGGTCAGGGCATTAATCCGAATTACGGAGCGATGGTGAGTACGATGGATGCAAATGTTGGCCGAATTCTAACACAATTAAAGCGATTGAACTTGGACAATACCTTATTGGTATTTACTTCTGATAATGGCGGCATTGTTCGTTTATCTAGTCAGCGACCACTTCGGGCTGGTAAAGGCTCTTATTATGAAGGAGGAATCCGGGTGCCTTTGTTATTTAATTGGCCAGCCAAAAATTGGAAAGCAGGACTTCGAGAAACACCCGTTACTAACCTAGATTTTTTTCCAACTATACTTCAACTTTTAGATATCCCTCTACCTGAGGGTAAAATACTCGATGGACATAGTATATCGGAAGTGATTACATCCAATAAAAAGATGAAAAAGCGAAGTTTATTTTGGCATTTTCCCATCTATTTAGAAGCATACAGTCGTGGAAATGATGAGAGTAGAGATCCATTGTTTAGAACGCGACCTGGATCTGTTATTCGTTCGGGGCGTTGGAAGTTGCACCACTATTTTGAGGATGATGGCTTGGAACTTTACGATCTAAAAAAAGATATTGGAGAACGCAGTAATCTAGCCATTCAGAAACAGGGTAAGGCACAAAAGTTATTAAAAAAATTAGACACTTGGCGATCTGCTACGGATGCACCTGTACCAAGAGAACTGAATCCTGCGTACGTTGAGGGTTTTGTCCCACCATTGAGAAAAAAGAAATAGAAGCGTTGGTTTTTGAGTTTTTAATTGAATAAAATGAAAATTTAAAGCCTGTATATCGGCCTTCCAATTTATGAAATAGGTCTATTGGTCTTAAGATTAAGCTATGCAGTAGAAAAAATGAGGGCAGAATAAATCATTTTATTAAATTTGAACAGGATAGCCGCATAATTAGTTATTTAATTATGCGTTCCTAATTTTAGAAGCTAATTTTAAACACGCTATCAAATAAGTGATCGTTTATTCTAAACCCGGATTTATATGAAACCCTTTTTATCTCTGTCTTTTTTTCTGTTTTTTACAAGTATTGTAGTAGGCCAAAATATGGCAGAAAAGCTTCAAGCATACGAAGCGCAATACCCCATCGAAAAAGTTTACATCGCTCATGATCGAGCTTATTATTCACCCGGAGATACCATCTGGTGCCAAGCCTATTGGCTGGGAGGACGCACACACCTTAAATTTGATGCTGAACCAATTCTATTTGTAGAGTGGTATAGCCCAGGTGGACGTGAAGTGCATAAGATGTCAGTTAAAATAAAAGATGGCGGGGCATCTTTTGAGATTCCTACCGCCCTGACAGACTCCAGCGGTATTTACCAAGTGCGAGCCTATACCCAATACCAACGAAATTTTGAT
>CAXIDD010000228.1:0-7846 GCA_964021975.1 uncultured Saprospirales bacterium
CCTAAGATGGTTTGCATGGTTTGGTTTTATGTCATCCCTTTAGAACTTGACTTTTTATACTTTTTCAACATGGATTGAGTTGAAGCACTACCTTCAAATTACCATTTTATTTGATTACTTACTACCTTTTATTTGCCTCATTTTTTTACAAATTTCACATTTTCTGCCCGGTCAGAAGAAATTCTAAATCCAATAACTTCCTCTTTGGCATTTCTTTCAAAAACTAAGGACCGAAACCGCCAAGTGTTTGCTAAAAACACATCCATTGTGAGCGCACTTAATTCAACATCCCACATTTTAGGGTGCTGGACAACAAGCTTTTCTCCTTCAATTTGAAGTTTGTATTCGGTTTCCAATTCTTCACTATAAAATTCCCCAGTAAATTGTTGGAGCGCAACAGTATTATAGTCTACAGATTTGTAAGCTTGGTAAGACTCTAATATTTTACCATTTTTTAAAACCTGAATGGCATTAAGCGATCCTTCTTTAAATTTTAAAACCATATTTGGATCAGCCCCCATTTGAAAGGTACTGGAACTTAAGGCTAAAAGTACCGTCTCCCGATTTCCTTGTTCTGGCCGAGTATATATCAGCGAATCGTTTCTTAAAGAGATATTTCTGACTAGGTAGTTTTCAGAATTGAGGTAACTGCCTGCCCATTGTTTTAATTCTTCTGGTTTTATTTTGATAAAAGTATTGGTCGCTAACTCAGGAGTAATATCTTTTGTTTTTACAGGATAATTAGCTTTTAAAAACAGGTCTGCTACTTCTAGAGCCTTGCGTTCTGCATAGACCGTACTATTGTTACTCAACAACAATACCGCGGCTTGCTGCTCTGGAAATCGACCTAAAAAAGCACGATAACCAGCATCCCCACCAGAATGAGAAATCTGGGTCAAGCCGTTAAAGTCGGTCCTAAATTGGCCAAGGGCATAACCAAAAGTCTCGCCATTGTTAAGTATACCTAAAGTATTCATCTTTTCAAAAATAGCCTTGCTCCCAACTTTGATTTGCCCAAAATTGAGTGACCATTTGGATAAATCTTGTAAAGTGGTGTACAGGTTTGTCGAGCCATAATAAGAATAGTTGGCAGGTGCATTGACATAACCTTCGCTCCACAATTGATAAGACCTCGCTCGATTCTTAATTATTCGATGGAAATCATCCATCACAAAGGAATCGTGCATTCCTAAAGGTTGGAAAATTTCTTTTTCCATAAACTCGGCAAATGTTTGGCCACTGACTTTTTCTACTATTTCAGCCATTAAAACGTAGCCCGAGTTTGAATAGCTAAATTTAGACCCTGGTGTGAAATTTAATTCCTGCTGTCGATAAATCATATCATGAACCATGGTAGTCGTAATGACATTATCCGGCACAATTCCTGCTTGGCCAATCAAGCTTAGATGTCCTCTAATGCCGCTGGTATGATTAGCCAGCATTTTAATGGTAATTTTTGAGCCATAGTCTTTAAATTCAGGTAAATACTTTCGGATGTCATCATCCAAAGACAGCTTTCCTTGCTCTTCAAGTAACAGAATTGCTAGGGCCGTAAATTGCTTTGAGACAGAAGCTAAAGAAAAGACAGTTGTATCGGAGACTGGAATTTGGTGTTCCAAATTTGCCATCCCATAGGATTTTGAAAATTGTAACTGCCCATCTTTGATAAAACCAATAGAAATACCAGGCGTTTCTGAATTATCATACACCTTGAAAACTTGGTCAACTTTAAGCTCCAATCCCTTAGCAATCTGTGCCGTTAATAAGCTCTGAGAACAAAGGCTTAGGAAAATAAGAAAGATCGTTTTGTACATTCGTCCGTTTATTTGTTGGATCGAATATAGAGGCATTTAGCTAAGCCTGCTGGTACATTTTGTACTGAATTATAAATCGCTACAAGATCATTTTTGGCGTCTAGCCTTATAAACGGGTTGCATCAAGTTTTCTTTACTTAGAATAGAATCTAATTCAAGTTCTGAAAGCAAACCCTTCTCCAGCACTAATTCTTTTACCGTTTTACCTGTCAAAATCGCTTCTTTCCCAATCAAATCTCCCATATGGTGTCCAATATAAGGGTTCAAGAAAGTAATCAAACCTACTGAGTTGTAAACCATTTGTGTGGTATGTTCTACATTGGCTGTAATACCTGCGATACACTTATCTGCCAGTGTGGTACACCCATTTGCTAACAGTCGAACCGACTCAAATAGACACTGCGCAATTACTGGTTCCATCACGTTGAGCTGTAATTGCCCCGCTTCGGCAGCAAAGGAAATCGCTACATCATTGCCAATTATTTTAAAGCAAATCTGGTTGACCACTTCTGGGATTACCGGATTGACTTTAGCAGGCATTATTGAAGAGCCAGCTTGCATTTCAGGTAGATTAATCTCATTTAGCCCACAACGTGGGCCTGAAGAAAGAAGCCTTAAATCATTACAGATTTTAGAGAGTTTAACAGAAGTGCGCTTCAAGGCTCCGGAGACCATCACATAAGCGCCACAGTCAGAGGTAGCTTCAATTAAGTTGGCCGCTTTTGTGAAATCAAAGGAAGTAAACTCTCGTAAATAAGTAATCGCCGTCTCCGAAAATTCTCTGGGTGCATTCACACCAGTTCCTATTGCGGTGGCACCTAGATTAACCTCTAAAATGAGCGCTCGACTATTTTCCAGGATCTTAATTTCTTCCTGTAAATTGGCAGCCCAAGCACCGAACTCATCACCAAGCGACATAGGCACCGCATCCTGTAATTGGGTACGTCCCATTTTAAGTACATCCTTAAAGGCAATTGCTTTTTCATCTAAGGCCTCAATTAAGTGTTGCATCTTTTCAATAAGATGGTTGATATAAAGATAGATCGCTACTCGAAATCCCGTTGGATAGGCATCATTGGTCGACTGGCACTTATTGACATGGTCGTTTGGATGTAAAGTCTGGTAATCGCCCAATTCATAGCCGTGTATCTTCAGCCCTACGTTGGCAATGACTTCATTGACGTTCATGTTGACGGAAGTACCAGCGCCACCCTGGAAGACATCTATCGGAAAATACTTTAGGTATTGAGGCAAATTTGCCAGTAAAGTATCACAAGCTGCGAGGATCATATCCGTTTTTTCTTTGGGAATAGTTCCAAGTTCTGCGTTGGCGGCAGCACAGGCTTTTTTAGTATAAATTAAGCCTTTGATAAAGATGGGAAAGTCTCCTATTTTAGCTCTGGAAATTTTAAAGTTTTGCAAAGCTCTTTGGGTATGGATACCGTAGTATAAATCTTTTGCAATTTCGAGACTCCCCAATAAGTCTACTTCGGTTCTGTAGTTCATATAATTTGGTTGGTTAGGTTAAGATAAAATAGCTTCTAAGGGGTTTATGAGGTTCCTTTTGGGTGGTAATGATTTTACAAATATTGCTGCAACTCCTTTTTAAAATAAGCGGCACTAGTAGCGGCGCTTTCCAATGGGCTTTTGGCAAAATTCCCGCCTTGTTCAATGTAATAATATTCGAGTCCAGACTTGGCCGGATCGGGCATGATTTTGTGGTAATCAATGGATCCATTGCCCAATTCTGTGTAATCTCTACTGACCTTATCCATGTCTTTGATGTGCCACATGACATAGCGGCCTGGCTGTTTCTCGATCCATTCTTTAGGCGTAAGTTTGGAGGAATGCATGACCCAGTAAAGGTCCATTTGTAGCTTCACCAATTCAGGGTCCGTTTCTGCTAAAATAATATCATAGCCAGTTTGGCCATTCTCTTCCTCAAATTCAAAGCCATGATTGTGGTAGGCAAAACCTAGGCCAGCTGCTTTAATTTGTGCCCCAATTAGATTGAGTTTTCCGGCCATTAGTTTAAAGTTCTCCATAGTCCTAAGTTCAGGTGCCAGCCAAGGCCAGGTGATATAAGGGGTCTCCAAAGTCTGGGCACCTTTGATGCACTGATCAACGAATCGTTCCAGCTCATCCGCTGGTTTCAACAAATAATCCGAGAATCCATAGTGCCCACTCGTAGCCGTCAGGTCCATATCATCTAATGATTTTTTGAATTCCTTGGCCTCAATACCATAATAGGTAAGCTTCGCCGGATCAAAGCCATAGATTTCAAAATCCTGATACCCCATATCCTTTACCAATTGTAAGGTGCCTAATGGATCTTTATTCATATCATCATTGATAGAGAAGAGCTGAAGGCCCATTTTAAACTTGGATGGATTTGACATAGTACATTTAGTTAAGGGTAAAAGAGTACCGGCGGCTAGGAGGCTGCATTTGGTTAAGAAGGACCTTCTGTTCATACTAGTTAATTGTTGAGCGGATAAATCATTGAATTTATAAAATCTATCCAATATTTTTTGTGCGGGTAATCCTCATTCAAAAATCAGCGCCATTGCCACCATCTTTTCTTACAAGTATTCTTTCGGTTGATATCCACCACTTCATCTATCTGGTATCGATTAAATTTATCTATTAGTTCGTCTGCAGAATATTTTATTTTAAAATCCAACTCTTCTGGATAAACTGGTATGGCTGAAAAAATGTGGATGCTCTTTTGATCGTTAACCTTGATGTTGATGAATTCATCCGGTAATATCCTAGTATTTAGTAAAATGGATCCATTAAAGCCAGTCCCTGAAATTAAAGAGCTGTCACTTTTCCAACTTATGGTGTGCCCATATCCGTACCAAGTATTTTGATCACTTGGTATTTTAGCAATTGTCTTCAGGTGATGTATGGGCCAATATTCATCATCCGTCCAATGGTAGTCGCTAAAATTCCAATCCCATGGCACTAGCATCATCACTTCCATAAAGTTTGGTGCATCATAATCGCCTTCCAGGTTTTGCTCAACTCGACTCATGCCCACGGTTAAAAGTATCGCAAAATCCATAACATCCTTAGAAGCTCTTATCCAGTAGATATCGATATGATTTTCATCTTCTGGTGTATTTATCTCATGAAATACGATTACTTCATCTTCTTCAAAAAATTGATCCAAGTGTGCATCAATAATTTCTATAGGATCTAGTTTTGCTTGCATATAATTTAGATTCGTTAGAAGTTATTTACGCTGATATTCCACCATTTTTTCTTTAAAATAAGCGATGGTACTATCCCGATGGCCATCATTATATCTCCTGACATTCGGTTGGGAAATGACTGGCGCATTCAGATCAAGGTAGTTTTCAGCTTGAAGGTTGTCCGTTTCTTGCCAATCAAAGATGGCCTGTTGATGGGCCTGAATTTCAGCTTGGTAATTAGCATCTGAAAATAAATTATTCAACTCCAAAGGATCTTTTTCTAGATCAAAAAAAAGCGATGGACCATTTTTATTCAGAATCAACTTATAGCGTTCGGATCTCGCCATCGCCTGACTCCCTAGCCAAGCGTGGGCAAAAACGTAAGGTCGTTGAAAGCTGGGATCTTTTAGATTAAGTCCATTCATACTTTTGGGTATTTCCAAACCAAGACTATTCAATACAGTCGGTGCTACATCAATATTAGAGACTAATGCTTCACTTTTAGAGCCCGCAGCATAGCCTTTTGGGTATTTAACTATAAAAGGGATTTTCATGATCGATTCATACAAATAGCCGCCTTTCAACAACTGATGATGATAACCTAAATGCTCTCCGTGGTCACTGGTGTAAATGATCAATGTGTTGTCATACAAACCCTGCTCTTTTAGTTTTTTGATCATTCGTCCAATTTCAAAATCAATTTGCGTAATGCTGGCGTAATAATAGGCCATACTCTTACGGAGCGCCGCTTCTTTTAGACTATTATTGGGGAAATAACCTTTGTGCTGGATGGTATCATGGCCGATTGTTTGCTCAATCCAACCTGGCAACAAGGCTAAGTCTTCGGGCTGGTATAAATCCACCCACTTTTGTGGTGGATCAAAAGGATGATGCGGCTTGACAAACCCAAGCATCAATAGATTATTTGATGTGCCCCAATTGTCGATACTTTCAAGAGCATGCATAGCGATCCAATTGGTGGAATAGAACTTCTCTGGCAGGTTGGTAATTGCTGTCCCGAAGGAATTCCAATAGGATTCGGGGGCATTTTTTCGATATTCTTGGCGTTGGTCTTCTAAATCAATGGCATCTACTAAACCATTCTGCATCAAATCTCGATGATAATCGTCGTCCCATCTACCAGCTCCATCTTGTTCTGCTAAGATAAGTTCTTCGAAACCTACATCCAGATAAGTCGGTGTGAAGTGCATTTTCCCAATGGCCTTAGTATGGTAACCAGCTGTCTTTAACAAGTCTGGAAGGGTCTCTATGCTCGGGTCCAGTGTACTGCGGTTGGTCCATCCTTGATGCGTCTGCACATGCTGTCCGGTGAGTAGAGAATACCTAGAAGGCGTACAAACAGGCAAGGAACAATAGGCGTTGCGGTACAATACTCCATCTTTGGCCAATTGATCTAAGTTTGGGGTTTGGATATCTGGATTACCGTAGGCTCCGATGCAATCCATACGGTGTTGATCTGCGTGGATAATTAGGATATTTAGTGGCGGAGCTTTTTCTTGTGGCTGGCAGCCTAATAAGACTATAACTAAAGTCGTGAGGATTCCTAGCTTAGTAAATCGGACCATTAAGCTGTAATGATTTGAGTGCTTATAGCCACAAGATTGCAGCCTTTACTTAAGGTCGTAAAAAAACAGTGAAATCCAAAGGCCAGTTATTGATTTACTGCTGTACCAAAAACCGAAAGCCGACTCCGTGTACGTTTTCGATTTTGATACTTGGGTCTGTTTTTAAGTATTTACGTAATCGAGAAATAAAAACATCTAAACTACGTCCTAGGAAATAATCGTCTTGGCCCCAGATGGTTTGTAGAATATCTGACCGTCGGACCAACTGATTTTTGTTGTTCAGAAAATACTTTAGTAAGTCCGCTTCTTTTTGGGTCAGTACCCGCTCATCGGTAGCAGAATGTAATTGTAGGTTGTTGTGATCAAAGCTAAAATGCCCTAAAGTATAAACCTTCGGTGCTTCTGGTTCTACGATTTGACGACGCTTGAGAAATATTTCGATTTTCAAGATCAATTCCTCAATGGAAAAGGGTTTGGTGATGTAATCATCTCCACCAATTCTTAAGCCATGCAGGCGATCTTCTTTAAGTGATTTGGCAGTTACAAACAAGATGGGCACTTGGGTATCGTAGTTTCTAATTTGCTCTGCGATGGTATAGCCATCCATTTCTGGCAACATTACGTCCAGGATAAAAAGGTCGTATTTTTTCTGTTGCGTTGCCGCTAAAGCAGATTTACCATCTTTGCACCAGGTGACCTGGTATCCTTCGAGCTCTAGGTTGTCACGAGTTACAAAACTTAGGCTTTCGTCATCTTCAACGTATAATAATTCTGCTTTCATGGGAATATTGTTTAGTGGTTTACCGGTTTTGTGGCTTTCTATTTTAGTTCCTTGTCCATTTTAGTGGTTGGAATGGAGATAACAAATTTTGTGAATTGGTCTACTTCACTTTCTAGTTGTAGGTTCCATCCATGTGTTTCACATATTTTTTTTACATAAAAAAGTCCGATCCCGAATCCTTTTACATTATGAATATTCCCCGTTGGAATCCGATAGAATTTTTCAAAAACCGTTGGTTGATATTCCTTAGAAATTCCGATTCCATGGTCTAGGATGCTTAGCTCTATTGCTTTGCCAACTCGTTGAATGCTAAGCTTGGCTTCGGGCGTGCTTTTTCGATATTTCAAAGCATTGTCTAATAAATTAGAGAGCATATTCAAGAAATGAAAACGATCAGCTTCAATAAAAATTTCTTCTTGGGGCAAATCCAAGTCAATTTTCCCTCCTAATTCTTCAAAACGCAAGGAT
>CAXIDD010000229.1:0-7816 GCA_964021975.1 uncultured Saprospirales bacterium
TGAACATTACGACCGGCTCTGTTTACATACCGTAAAGGAGTTGTCCCATCTTCCACTACTACCTTTTCCGTCTGATTATCCACGCTATGTACACAAAGATCAATTAGTAGATTATTTTGATCAATATAAAGCGCACTTTAAACTCGAACCTCAATACGAGACCGCAGCAACGGCTATCCGCAAAGAGCAGCAAGAATGGATCGTAGAAACCAATACTGGCCAAACTTTTCAAACCCCCAACTTGATCGTTGCAACGGGGGTAAATCATGCGCCTAATCGACCCGTGTTTAAGAATGAAGAACAATTTACAGGTCAAATTATACACAGTAAAGTTTATAAAAATGGAAAACCTTTTGTTGGGAAAAACGTCCTCGTCGTTGGGATGGGGAATACCGGGGCAGAAGTAGCACTCGATTTGGTAGAGTCTGGAGCAGCTTCCACGACTATAGCCGTACGGGGTAAAGTGAATATTGTGCCCAGGGATTTAAGGGGACGCTCTACACAGATTACAGCACTGAAATTGGCCAAACTACCTACTTGGCTAGGAGATTGGATTGGTTCACAAGTTCGGAAATTGACGATGGGCGATTTACCTAAATACAATTTGCCCTATCCAAAAATTCCACCTGCCAAACAATTAAGGACTCTTGGTAAAACGCCGGTAGTAGACCTAGGAACTGCTGACCTGATTCGTACGGGTAAAATTAAAATCATTAATGCAGGAATTGATCATTTCACTCCCGGATCTGTAATTTTTGAAGATGGTAGTGAACATGCTTACGATGTTGTTATTCTGGCAACTGGCTACAAAGCAAATCTAATGGAGATGATCGAAAACGGTCCGGCAATGATGGATCAGTTTGGATGGCCAAAATTTGTGGTTGGGGAAGAAAAAAATGAAGGCTTATATTTTATTGGTTTTGATAATTATACGCCCGGAGGAATCTTGGGGGTAATCAACCGAGATTCTCAAATTATTGCAGAACATATAAAACAAAAATTAATACCGGTATAGATCTTAATCATTCTGTCTTAAAAATCAAAATTAATCTTTCCACATTATAGAAGTGATGTGGAAAACTTTCCCTTTCAGAGACGCTCTTCTCTGCTGAAAAATGCTTTACTTGCTTGCTATATCCTTGACATTAAATTAACGTAGGATTCACCAAAAATCGTCACTTTTGGCGTATATTGTGGATAACCATGTTAATAACATTTACAACAATGTGGATAACGTGTTAGTAACTAAGAATCTGCATTTTTTTTCTCCACTTTTTTTACAGACATTTACAGGTCTAAGCAATGGACAAATAATGGCTTATTATTTGATCATTGCTAAAACCATTATTAAAAACTGAAGTTGAACTATGGAAGCACCGGTGACCATCAAGCAAGATGCGAAACAAAAAATGCAGTCCTACACACATGACCAAGTCATGAAAGCTGCAACGGCTTATTTTAAAGGTGACGAGCTCGCCGCCAATGTATGGCTAAACAAATATGCCCTCAAAGATTCTTTTGGGAATCTTTACGAACGTACCCCAGACGATATGCATCGTCGAATTGCTAAAGAGATTGCTCGAGTAGAGCAGAAATACCCGAACCCACATACCGAAGACGAAATTTACGCCGTATTAAAGGACTTTAAATACATTGTGCCACAAGGAAGCCCGATGGCTGGTATTGGCAATAACTTCCAAGTATCTAGTTTATCGAATTGTTTTGTAATCGGTAATGGTGCCGATAGTTATGGTGGAATCATTCGTAGTGACGAAGAGCAAGTTCAATTAATGAAGCGCCGTGGAGGGGTTGGACAGGATTTATCTCATATTCGGCCTAAAGGAAGTCCGGTAATGAACTCTGCGCTTTCTTCTACGGGTATCGTTCCATTTATGGAGCGTTATTCAAATTCTACCAGAGAAGTAGCACAAGATGGTCGACGTGGTGCATTGATGCTGACAGTTTCAACCCGGCATCCGGATGCAGAAGATTTCATTGATGCGAAGTTGGAGCAAGGCAAAGTAACCGGCGCAAATGTCTCTGTAAAGATTGATGATGATTTCATGCGGGCTGCAATCAGTGGTGAAAAATACAAGCAGCAATATCCGATAAATGCTAAGAAACCTAGAGTAACCCAAGAAGTAGATGCCTCAAAAATATGGGATAAAATTATCTACAATGCTTGGAAATCTGCGGAACCTGGAGTCCTATTTTGGGACACCATCATTAAGGAGTCTGTTGCAGATTGTTATGCGGACCTTGGATACGAAACGGTTTCTACTAATCCATGTGGAGAGATTCCGCTTTGTCCGTACGATAGTTGCCGCTTATTGGCCATCAATTTGTATAGCTATGTTGAAGAGCCATTCACTAAAAAAGCTTATTTCAACTTTGACAAATTTGCGCAGCATGTACAAATGGCTCAAAGAATCATGGATGATATCATTGATTTAGAAATCGAGAAAATTGATAAAATCATCCAAAAGATTGAGAAAGATCCAGAAGCAGGATCTATCAAAAATGTAGAGAGAGAACTTTGGCAAAAAATCAAAAAAGCCTGCGTTAATGGACGTCGTACTGGCGTTGGAATTACTGCAGAAGGTGATATGCTAGCTGCACTAGGCTTGCAATATGGAAGTGACGAAGGGATTGAGCATTCTGTTGATGTACACCGTACACTAGCCGTTAGTGCTTATCGTTCTTCTGCTTTGATGGCTAAAGATCGGGGTGCTTTCCCAATTTTTGACATCAAAAGAGAAAAGAATAATCCATTTATCAATCGTTTGAAGGAAGCGGATCCAGCCCTTTATGAAATGCTGGAGAAGCATGGCCGCCGAAACATTGCTTTATTGACGATCGCACCGACGGGTACGACCAGCTTGATGACGCAGACTACTTCTGGAATTGAGCCTGCTTTCTTGATTAGCTATAAGCGTCGTCGTAAGGTAAACCCTAATGATAAAGACGTTAACGTTACTTTTGTGGACGAGGTTGGAGACAACTGGGAAGAGTACAATGTATTCCACCACAAATTTGTGGACTGGATGAAAGCCAATGGACACAATGTCAAAGAAGTAACTAAAATGGATGCCAAGGGATTACAAGCAATCCTGGAGCAATCTCCTTATAACAAAGCCACAGCGAATGATGTAGACTGGGTACAGAAAGTTAAAATGCAGGGAGCTATTCAGAAATGGGTAGATCACTCTATTTCTGTAACGGTTAATATTCCTGCGGAGACTTCTGTTGAGATGGTTAAGCAAATCTATCAAACTGCTTGGGAAGAAGGCTGTAAAGGGTGTACCATTTATAGAGATGGTTCAAGATCTGGTGTTTTAGTTTCTAATGATGACAAAGGAAAAGAGAGCCGAGAAGAAATGGCTTTCCGGGAAACTGTCTCGCCCAAACGTCCGGATAAATTAGAAGCCGATATCATCCGTTTCCGTAATAATTCAGAAGATTGGATAGCAGTAATCGGTCAGTTAGATGGTCGGCCCTATGAAATCTTTACGGGGCGTGCAGTAGATACTTTCCGATTACCTAACTATGTTGATAAAGGATGGGTGATCAAAACCCAAGACGAAGAAAGAAAAGAAAATCGTTACGATTTCCAGTTCAAAGATCGGGATGGATACAAAATTACGATTGCCGGTCTAAGCCGCTCTTTCAATAAAGAATATTGGAATTACGCGAAATTGATCTCTGGAATTTTACGTCATGGAATGCCGCTGAACCATGTAGTCAACTTGGTTAGTGGCTTAAATACAGATATTGATCACATCAATACTTGGAAGAATGGAGTGGTAAGAGCCCTCAAAAAATTCATTCCGGATGGTACTAAAGTGGTCAAAGAAGAATGTCCAGCTTGTGAAGATCCAGATGGATTAATTTACAAAGAAGGCTGTCTAATGTGTAAGAGCTGCGGACACTCTGAATGTGGATAAAATAGTTTTAAAGGAGTAGTTTGGAAAATTGAAATTCCGAACTACTTCTAACTTACTGATACTAAAAATAAATTTCTGGAAATGTCTATTCGATAGACAACTTATCAGGAAACTTGAAAGCTAGGTACCAAAACAGGTATCTGGCTTTTTTAATGAAACTAGCGACAAATAAATAACCAAGCCTACAGGAGTAGCTCTTTTACTCGGATGGTAACTTTACCTTTTAAAAGTAAATATTAATAGAATTTGAATTTATAATATCCACTAAATCTGTGGAATAGATCCTCACGAAAGGCTAGATTAGCGATTATTGTTCTAAAAGCAAGAAAATATATACCCTAAATAAGGTAATTTTAGGCTTTTTATATTCAAAATTTTTTTTCAGTAATATATTTACTTATCATTGTGACAACGACCAATATAGACAAAAAAAAGACTCCGCATTTAGGGTGCGGAGCTCCTTGCTAATAACAAATCATAATCTCATGAAAAAATAAGACGACCTAATTCTTTATAAACGGGTTGAGTTTATTTTTATTATAATACTTACTAAATATACGCTTTCTTACGGATTTTTGTTTGAATTTTCAGTAAAAAATACGCTTTTTTTTAAAAAAAGTTCCCCATATGCATGAGGAACTTTTGTAGTTTTGGGATTACACCTTACCGCACCAATAGTTTTCCACTTCCGATCAGTTGACCTTCAGCTTCTACTCTAAAGATGTATATGCCTTCTGTTAAACTAGAATGGCGATCATAAGAAAATTGGTTGTTGGTGTATTGCCTTTGGTCGATCAAGCGACCATTCAAATCAAATACGCTGAACTTTAATGGACCGACATCAGTCCTGCCAATAATATCAAAACGGACTCTGTCTACGAAGGGATTAGGGTAGACATTCATCTTTATTGCTGGGTTTATAGGGTTATCTGTGTCAACAACGACCCGTACAAAATCTGGATAAGTATCAATAGTATGTGTTACCAGATTTGAAATTAAAGGTTGTTGATAATCGAAGAAGATAGTAGCTCGATTATTAATTTCTGTACCGATAGGGTTATCTGCTTTTTGGCCAATTTTAAACTCTACAAAAGCCAAGTCTTGGCTATCGCTCGTACCATCGGGAAGCAGACGGATATCTTCAAAAGTAATCTTTAAAATCCCTTGATTGTATACTTCAAAAGTATACGGATGACTACTGGCACCCATTTGTAAGGTAGATAGTTGTAAGTGTTCCGAAAGTGTATCTCGGATCACAATGCGATCTACGGTATCAGTGCCAGGATTACTTAGAATAAATTTGTAAGTTAAATCGGTTTGTTGGTCTATAATACCATTCTTATAGCCCTTGGGATAGCCTCTCAGCTCCACCGACGGTACAGAGTCGATAATTTCTTGAACATCAATAGATTGATTAGGGGCTTTATCATCTTCTGGGAATTGCGTTACAAAACCAGTTGAAAAGATATTTTCATTACCACAAGCTTCTATGGCGTCTGTGGCAAAAACTCGGAATGGATGATCAGCTGATTGATCGGCAATCACCCGATAAGTGGAAGCTTCCTCTTCAGCCGAGATAGGAACTCTAATGAAAGTATCTTGAGCAACATCCAATTGGAAGGTTCCTGTGCTTAAGATGATTTCATTTTCAATAACCACTACACTACGTTGAGTTTCCATTTTTTTAATCCCAATGTTGGTGACCTGGAAAACAACCTCTGTCGCCTGGCAAAGTGCTTCAACTCTAATGTCTGATCTATCCCATTCAGGGCTAAGATTCAGGCAAGCGCTATCTGGGAATATATTGGCTTCAACGGATACAGCTCTGCTAAGCACAGTACCTTGACAGGAAGAGTTTGTGGTGATTTGGAAACTACCACATTCTCCAGCTGCCAGGTTTCCGATGTCAAACATCAGACGTTGTCCCTCCTCCATTACTGGGAGTAGGGATGATTGAAATGTAAGTTGGTTATCTAACAATACCTCCACCTGCGCATTTTCTGCTTCGGCGGTTCCTAGGTTACAATATTCAACAGTGTATATAATCTCATCACAGCGCACCAAGTAGGGCGTGGAAATATCTACTTCTAAGAAAGCACAGTCTACGACGGCTATTGCAGCTAAGTCGACTTGAACAGAGTCATAAAACTCCGCAATGCGAATCGGGTAGCCATTCTCTCTACAAGCTGCCCAGTATACATTCTCCGGTAAGATGTTAACCGTATAAAATCCAGTATCTACAGTTATACTGTATTCTCCATTTTCGTTGGTAGTCCCATAGTAAGTGGTTCCATTACCTTCAGCAGTAACTACCCAGTTTTTTAGTCCAGTATCTTCTGGATCTAAGTCACACCCCTCATCCAAATCGTGGTAAACACTTCCTTTGATCACATTGGTGAGGGTATTACCAAGAGCATCTGTTTTCACTAATACTACATCATTTTCGAAGGATAAGCCTGGAGATTCATATCCAGCCAATGCAAAACCACCATCTAATGTTGGTATAATTGAACGAGCTTCATCTAGGTAATCGGTTCTTCCTAAGTTGCGTTCCCAGATCAAGTCACCCTCCGGGCCAACTTTAGCTAGAAAAATATCTCCGTTAATTCCATCTGCTTGGATTCTAATACCCGCAGCGACCAGGCTTCCATCTGGTAATTCGGTTAAGGAATTGGCTATTTCTTCATTTTCACTGTTGCCAAGTGTACGCGTCCAACTTTGGTTTCCATCTTTGTCAAACTTAGCGATTAGTACATCTGGCTTATCATTGATTGTACCTGCGATGGCAATACCACCATCTTGAGTACTAACTACGTCACGACCTTCTTCAAGGAAGTTATTTTCTAAGCGGACTTCCCATACGATTTCACCTTGCTCGCTTAGTCGATAAAGTGCAATGTCATTATCAAAGCCTATGGCATTTTTTGAATTTCCAACCACAGCATAGCCACTATCTAAGGCCGCAATCGCATTACCAACATCGGAGCGATCCGTTCCAATTGTCTTCTGCCATCTAGCATTTCCCAAGGCATCAAAACGGACAACGAGAATATCACTTTCAATATCGGCGCCTGCATCATTTTCACCTGTGATGACGAATCCACCATCTGCTAAGGCTACTACATCACTAGCAGATTCACTGACATCTCCACCGTAATTGCGGGACCAGATTTGGTTACCACGAGGATCGATTTTTAATAACTGAACATCGTCTTTACCATTGTCACCAGCTATGCTACCGACAATGATGTAATTATTATCTATGGTCCGAGCAATGGCACTTGGTAGCTGGCTACCTCCATTATCAAGGTATTTGGACCAAACAAGGATGCCATCAATGTCTAACTTAACTAGAAAAATATCTTGATCAAAATCTCCATTTGGATCAACCCCTGAACCTAAAATTAGATACCCACCGTCTAAATCTTCGATAAGTGCCCAGGCTTCTTCGGAGTTGGTACCCCCAACGCTTTGCTGCCACCCTTGCGCATTAAGATTACTCGTAAACAGGACGAGAGTTAACAAACAACACAGAGCTATGTTGGCCATTAACTTAATCTTAGGGAGGGTCGCTTGCTTTTTCATTAGAAGTAATTTTTTACAAATGTTTTCTCTATCCATTACAAAAGTGTCACCTTTTATATACATAAACAAAGACAATATTTAAGATTTGTTGAAAAAAAAGAACTATTTTTGTTGGGTTATCCCAATATAATTATCTGAAAATCAGTTTTTATTTTAAATTTTCTTGTTGAAAACTATTTTTCTTATATGCAAAAGAGTCAACTGTTAGATATTTGCCGGGCTTTAGAAAAAAAAGAAATTAGAGAACTTAAAAAATGGTTGATTTCTCCAGCCCATAATCATCGGGA
>CAXIDD010000230.1:0-7803 GCA_964021975.1 uncultured Saprospirales bacterium
GCATATTCAGAAGGTACAGGATTAGGTACTGACACATTACCCAAAGCCAATAAAACCTGATAATCATCATAACAATAATATTCTCCGGCCATGATCATTTCTGGACGGACTAAAATTTCACAGGAAATGTTAGAGGTGATATTAACCAAGTCATTACAGGCAAAAAACTGATTGGTTTCGATGATCTCAATCTGTTTTTCTACCATTACCTCACAACCTGTATTTAAAGGATCATTAGCACTAGCTGGATCTCCTGCATCAAAAATATAGGCTACCGTATGCAGACCAACTCCTAATTCCATTGGTATTACCTCCGTAGCTATTTCTCCATTAATTGTGAAAGCACCTTTGCCAATGACATCATTAGGAACAAAAGCTTCTAATGGAATCGGTGCGGTAAATAGACAAATGGAACCGTCTAGTCCTAAAATCTCAGGTTTAGGATAAAAACAGGTGTTTCCAATACTTAAATCATCAAAAACGGGGCTTTCTGCCGTGACGGTATATCCTACCGCATCTAAATGAACCCCTTGTAAAGTATAGATACTACTATCTGCATTAATAGGAACCTCTACAAATGGAGTTCCTACAGGATAAGGTAAAAGCGTAACTGGATTTAATAAATTGGTCGATTTCACGGTCCAGGTTTGGTCATTTGTCGTTGGACCAATAACGACCTGCTCATCAAAGCTTCCATCTCCTCGACAAGAACAAGGATCCGATATTTCTGGGCCATTTCTATTTAAGCTAGCTGGTGCTTCACAAGCTTCAGAAGCAATTACACCAACGATCACACTACAGGCGGCTTCATTAGCTGCCGCATCTAACATTAGCACTTCTACGGTATTATAACCAACGTCTTTACAGGAAAATTGATTTACACTTAATTCGTAAGTGGTAATGGCACAGTTATCCGTACTACCCGCATCAATTAACATAGAATCCACTTGGACCATACCTTCCGTATCTAACTGCACTAATACGGTATCTTTACAAAGTGGTATGGGCGCTTCATTATCTATCACGGTGATTTCAAAATCACAAAAAGCGGTTTGCCCATTGCTGTCTTCAATCGTCCATTGAATCTTATTGATCCCTGAATTTAGTTGTACTCCGATCAAAGTATTGGGCTGTGCTGCTTCTGGGAAGTTATGGCTGATACTTAAAATGGAGCAATTATCACTTACATTTTTAGGATCAAAACGGTCATCAAAAATGATTACTTCACAAGTACCAGCACCATCTAAGTCTGAATTCACAGTAATAGATTCCGGACAGCTAAAAGTCGGTTTGCTTTCATCAATTACTTTAACAATAGCGGCCTCATCGTTAACATTACCATCAATGTCCCGAACAAAAAGTTGAACCAAATTTTCACCAACATCAGTACAATTGAATATGGCTTTATCTAACCATAAACTATCAATGGAACAATTATCTGTACTGTTGTCGTTAATCAGCTTGGGATCTACCGTTGCTTGCCCATCATTATCTAAAACAACCTCAATATTTTTAGTAAACACATTGGGTTTATTTAAATCGACAACTTCTACTGTAGCTTCACAATTGTCTTCTAGTCCACTTGCGTCTTTTACCGTTAATACAACCGTATTCTCTCCTAAATCGTCACAAGAGAACGTACTGATATTCAAAGAAAAATCTACAATACTACAATTATCAGTACTCAGATTGTTGATCAAATCTGGAGTTAATAAGGCCGTTCCATCCGTACCTAAAGCCAGTGTAAAGTCTTTACATTTAGCGTCGGGAGCAATATCATCTAGGATAGTGATGATGCTTTTACAGGAATCTCTATTACCACTGTTATCTTCTATGTACAACCAAATATCCTGAGCCCCAAGATCTGAACAAGAGAAGTCACTTTGACTAAGACTACGATTCATAATACTCCCACAATTATCAATAGAACTATCATCTATAGTGGCTACATCAACATTGATCGCCCCATTTTGATCTAGATAAACCGTTTGATTCTTACAGTTAACGATAGGGTTAAGTGTATCTTGAACCGTAATTATGGAGGTACAAGAATCCAAGTTACCAAAAGTATCCTCCATGAAAAGCCAAACTGTGTTCTCTCCTAGATCACCACAAGTAAAACGATCTTTAGATACTCTAAAAGCCCCCACTTCTGTACAAATATCCAAACTACCCGCGTCCAAATCAATTGCATCTAAAGTTGCCAGGCCATTTCCATCAGTATAAATCGTTAAATTTTGACAACTTGGTTCGGGTGGAAACGTATCCAAAACCATTACAGTAGCCTCACAGGAAGCCACATTATCATAAGCATCCGTGACCGTTAATTGAACGGTGTTACTGCCAAGCAAGGTACAATCAAAATCCATCAACGAAAGTGCATAAGTTTTTATTAAGCCACAATTATCGATGCTTCCATTGTCAATAAATGGGTAGTCTATACTAGCCATCCCGTCAACATCTAAATAGACAGTGGTGTCTTGACAAATTGGAGTTGGAGCCATTTCATCTAAGACCTCTACCATTGCATTACAAGAATGGCGATTATCCGAACCATCTACAACTGTCAAAACAACCGTTTGCATACCAATATGCTGGCAGTTAAATCGGGTACGATCCAAAGATATTGCATTCACTGATCCACAATTATCCGTACTTCCATTGTTAATATCGGCAGCAGATAAGGTTGCCTCTCCATTAGCGTCCAATTTAATCGTTTGATTTTGACAAATGGCTTCGGGATCAATGTCATCACTAATCGTTACTTGAGCTTCACAGCTCGCTTTATTACCAGGAAAATCTTCTACTGATAAGGTAACCTGCTGTAGACCTAAGTCATCACAGGTAAAATTGCTTTTACTAAGCGTTCGTAATGCAATATCACAATTATCAGTGCTTTGATCCACTTGTAATGGATCTAAGCTTGCCACACCTTGCTCGTTAAGAAAAATTTCTATAGCAACACAAATAGCCTTAGGTTTGACGGTATCCAAAACTGCAACCGTTGTATTACAGGTGTTTTTATTGCCAAACTGATCTTCGGCAGTCAGCGTAACTGGCTGAGTACCCAGCGTATTACATTCAAATTGGGAAGGAGCAATACTAAAACTCAATGCGCCTCCACAAAGATCATTACTTCCCTTATCAAAAATTATAGGATCAGGACTAACCTGACCTTGATCATCTAAATAGATGGCTACATTTTCTTTACACATTAGGATTGGTCCAGAAACATCCCTAACTTCTACCGAGACGGCACAGCTATCCTCATTTCCAAATCTATCTCTAGCATATAACTGAATGGTTTGCAGTCCCAGATCGGTACAAGTAAAATCAGTCTGTGCTAATTCTAAGGAAGGACTATCATCACAAGCATCTTCTACAGTTAATAATACTTCTTCTACCGACAATGCTCCAATTCCTAAAGCAGATAGTTCGATTATTGCAGATTCACAAGTTACAACTGGAGGGAAAGTATCCCGAATTTCGAGTGTAGTCGTACAAATATCTTCATTACCGACTCCATCTTTAACAGTTAGTATCACTTCTTGATTGCCAATATCGACACAGCCAAAAATGGAACGATCCAATTCAAAACTTTCAATACCGACGCAGCCAGCATCAGAACTACCAGCATCAAGATCAGAAGGCGCTATGCCTAGTGCCCCCTGCTCATTCAAATAAAGTTCCACCGTTTCTGTATAACAGACGGCTACAGGGTCTATTTCCTCTGTAATGGTTAAAGCAATAGCTGTGCTTAACTCATAACAGCTAGAAAGATCATTGGTAGTAGCGGACAACAGATTACCTACTACAGGAAGCGGAGTTGGAGCGTCAGACTCATCATAGTTGAGCGCATGTAAACGGTAAGTGCCCAGCGGTAAACCAGCAAGTTGCCCATTAGAACTGAGTTGAATAATTAGTCCATCGTCATCCACTACAATCAACTGAGTGATAAAGCCCGTCATTTGATTGTTATCGGTTATAACCGGTGTAATGGAAGTATTTGGACAGTAGGTCTGCTCCAAAAGACTTATGCTACCAACAGCGGCGGCACAGTCATCTTGGGCAATAACTGGTAAAGATTGCAGCATGATAAACAATGCTAAAATCAAGTTTTTTAGTCTCATGGGATTAATTGAACAAAGATTTGTCATAAAAATTGATTTGTCAAACAGCAGAACTTGTGGTTAGATTTATACCGTCAATCAGGGCAATCTTAGTTGCCAAGCTGGTAAAATCTTTTTTAGGACGTTGAGAAAATGAAAAAATAACGGCAATGATAAATAAATTTATCAAGTTGAAACACATTAGTTGAAAACTAGCTTCGTGCTTTCTTCTTTTTTGCCTTTTTTTTCTTCTTTTCTACTCGGTTTTTTGGTGGTTTGGTCTTTGCAGGTCCTGGCTCAACTCTAGGGTCTAAAGCTGGCTGCATTTCCAACAAGGATACGGAAGGGGAAAAATCAAAATCATAAGGAAAGACAGAGAGAATAATGCCTCTATCTTGGGGAGGTAAAAATCGGTTCATGGGATATAAAATTTAATGTTCATGTAAACGTACCTAAATCATATGCAAAGCATATATTCATTTTTCTTTAAAAAGGTCGTTATATTGAAGGAAATAGAATAAACTCCTAAACAGTGTAAGGAAGGGAGTAAATTTTACAAGATGAGATTTATGATCGGTCTTTGTCTGCTCCAAAAATAAGCCGGCCTTGGCATATTTCAAAATAAATAACCAAAAATAAAATCTTAAATGTTTTAAGAAGCTATTTATTCAATTGGGCATTAAGCTGTTGCTGATACTTCTCCTGGATAACCTCCTGAACCGTGCGGTCTTCAATCTTACTTTCCAGCCAAGAAATAATATCCAAGTATAAGAAGGGTCTTCTTTCAAAAGGATCATCTTCGAGAAGTAATAATTTATCTCGCAACTCAATAAAAGCAGCCTTTAAATCAACTTCACGAATACGTGGAATACGGCGTAAGAATCTAAAGATTTCTTTTTGTACAGCACCTAAATCTCCCATTTTCCCTAAAAACCTATAAACTGATTTGACTTGATACTCCACCAATTGAGCATTCCCCAATTCAAAATGAGCGATCAGGTTAAGGATACGAGAAAAGGACTGAATATCCGTTCGGTAATCCGGATTTTTCTGATTAATGATTAAATTAAGATAAGTGATGGCACTGTCATTATCGCCACTACCGAAATATAAACAGGCAATTCGATAATAAAATAGCATAATGCGATGGTCATCCCAACCATACTCATCTTGTTCAATTTTTTCCACCAATTCTGGCACCAATTTAGTTCCTTCGCTGAAAGTCCCCTTTAGGAAATGCCATTTGATGAGATGGATATACTTAAACAATAGAAATAGCCCTTCTACATTTTTCCTGGAAGTAATGTCAATTTTCTTCGGAAGCGCCAATAACTCTTTTAAGGTCTCGTCCAGTTTACTGTAGTATAGGGCATTGTAAAGCGAACTAAGTAAATTGTGCATCGACTTTAAGTAGAGCGGCGTGTGCATCTCGATCATATCGGGTTGATCATGGAAAAGATCCACCCATTTTTGGGCCCATCGATAAGCGTAAGCAAACTCTTGTGTCATATGGAAATACCAGATATGGGCTTGGCAATAATGCAATTTAGACATAAAACCCAAAGTGTGGTATTCATAATCTGGTAAGTTGGAGTTAAAATACTCCTTGAGAAAGAAATAATCTTTCTCATTTTTGACATACCCTACCTTTAGATACCAGCCGTACAATTGTAAGGCTAAATTGGACAGCTGATTGGATTGGACTATCTGATCCACTAACTGATCCGAACTATTGGCTAGCTCCTCTACCCTACCTTCGATACTTCGAGTAATGTACTGACCTTCGATGTGTTTTTCGAACTCCAGAATCTCTAGATTTAAGGGATGGTAATTGGCATGTTCTGCCTTTTGACGGGCCTTTGCCAAAAGATCCAAACTTTGTCGATAAAGCCCTTTATCATATAGGACCCGCGCGTAATCCAACATTTCCCGTATTTGAATGTCCGGCGCATTTTTTGTAGCCAATAACCGTAAGCTAATGAGTAACTGTTTGTATAGGTGCGCCTTCAGGTTGGAAAGTTGG
This sequence comes from uncultured Saprospirales bacterium, assembly GCA_964021975.1. Classification (GTDB taxonomy): domain Bacteria; phylum Bacteroidota; class Bacteroidia; order Chitinophagales; family Saprospiraceae; genus DATFKA01. Next base: position 6,133 of record CAXIDD010000230.1, read on the forward strand.
CGTTTTTTAATTCCCGTTAGCTTTTTTAGAATTAAATTTTCATCGTACTCATTTCGTTTTTCTAAAAAATCGAACAATTGCAGGAATAAAATATCATCCGAGGCTTGGTTTCTTTTGACAAATAATCTAAAGTGCCGCTTCTCCGCACGGGTCAGCGAGTTGATAAGCTGAATTAAATCATCTGTTTTTTGCTTAGGCATTGTAACTCTTAGTTTGCTAAAACGCTAAAAATCAATTTTTTATAAAAAATACTATTCCTTGTTATCTTGTAGGAATATACTAATTTTTTTTCACCGCGGCTGGCGAACAAGCCTATATTTGATGTAATAGCAATTAACTTTACTTATTGTTTTATAAAATAGTAAAGCTACTAGGTTTTTGCTATCAAACAAACATACGAAAAATATCAAACCATGGGTTCTAACCGTATACACATTTTTGATACCACTTTAAGAGATGGTGAACAAGTGCCAGGATGTAAATTAATTACTTCCCAAAAAGTGGAAATAGCTAAAAGATTGGAGCAACTCGGGGTTGACGTAATCGAAGCTGGTTTCCCTATTTCGAGTCCTGGAGATTTTAGATCTGTAGAGGCCATTTGTGAAGCTGTAAACGACGTAACCGTTTGTGGTTTATCGCGTTCTGTAGAAAAAGACATTAAGGTAGCTGCCGAGGCCTTGCTAAAAGCCAAAAGGCCTAGAATTCATACGGGCATAGGTACTTCAGAATCACATATTAAGTACAAGTTTAAAACGACTCCGGATAAAATCATTGAAAGAGCCGTAGCGGCAGTTAAATATGCTAAGTCCTTTGTTGAAGATGTGGAGTTTTATGCAGAAGATGCCGGAAGAACAGATAACGAGTTTCTAGCAAGGGTTATTGAAGCCGTTGTAAAAGCTGGAGCAACCGTACTCAACATTCCAGATACCACAGGCTACTGCTTACCAGAAGAATATGGAGCGAAAATCAAATACCTCTACGAAAATGTAAAGGGTATTGACAAAGCCATATTATCCACTCATTGCCACAATGATTTGGGACTAGCCACAGCCAACTCCATCGCTGGAATTCAAAATGGTGCACGTCAAATCGAATGTACCATTAACGGTATCGGAGAAAGAGCTGGCAACACCTCTTTAGAAGAGGTTGTCATGATCATGAGACAACATCCACACCTAAACCTGGATACTAATATCAATACTAGGTTATTGAATAGTACTAGTTTAATGGTTAGCGAAAGTATGGGCATGGTTGTACAACCCAATAAGGCCATCGTTGGGGCAAATGCGTTTGCCCACTCCTCAGGTATTCATCAAGATGGTGTGATCAAAAAACGGGAGACCTATGAGATCATCGACCCACTAGAAGTAGGTGTTGATCAATCTAAAATTGTGCTGACCGCACGCAGCGGACGAGCGGCATTGGCCTATAGAGCAAAAAACTTAGGCATTGACCTTACCAAACTAGAGCTTGATGCTATTTATCAACGCTTCCTCCAGGTAGCAGATATTAAAAAAGAAGTACAGGATGAAGATTTACATGAAATTTTCAAAGCTGAAAGAGTAAGCTAAGTTATTGCTTTAAAATTCAAAATTGAGACACTTTTCATTTTAATGAATCTAAAAATCAGAGCAGAAGGGACTTCTGCTCTGATTTTATAAATAAAACGCT
>CAXIDD010000231.1:0-7744 GCA_964021975.1 uncultured Saprospirales bacterium
AGTAGCTTCTTTGTGGATCACACTGCTCATTGTGCAGCCATTACTGATTAGATCTAAAAATTTCAAGCTTCATCGATTTTTTGGAAAGATTTCTTATTTCGTTTTTTTTGCCTTAATTATTTCGTTCATTCCACAAATGATTAAAGAATACGGAAAGGGACTTTTTCCATTAAATGCCAGCTTTGACATAGTACTTTTGCTACTGTTTTATATACTTGCAGTAAAGCATAAAAAGGATGTTGCCTTACATATGCGGTACATGATAGCAATTGCCTTAATCTTTTTGGGACCAACATTAGGGAGGATTATCTTTTTTTTACTGGAGCTAGAAAGTCTAGGCGCTTGGCAAATTCCTTATTTAGCCGTTGTAGCCATCCTTTTAAGTTTGATTTTTTGGGATCAAAAGAATCATAGGAAGTATCAACCATATGTTGTAGCACTTATTTCCTTTACGATCTACTTAGTGGCACTTTATACTATTGATGTAAACTTGGATATTTAAGAAATAGCTGTAATTTTCAGTAAAATTTAAAGATCTGAAAACCATTAAGAATAGAAAGAAAACCATTGCTGTTCTACCATTTGTCAATATGAGTTCAAATGTAGAGCATGAGTTCTTTTGTGATGGAATCACGGAAGAAATCATTAATGCTTTGGCAAAGATTAGAGGACTTCGAGTTACTTCCAGAACCTCCGCTTTCTATTTTAAAGGTAAAAATCAGCCCATTCCGGAAATTGGTAAAGCCTTGGGCGTGCAGACTATTCTTGAAGGCAGTGTACGATTCGCTGGAAAGAAATTGCGCGTTACGGCACAATTGATCGAAGCGGACCGAGACTTTCATTTTTGGTCAGAAACTTGGGATCGACCGATGGAAGATGTTTTCGAAGTCCAGGATGAAATCAGTCTGCTGATTGCAGAAAAATTGCGAGAGCATTTGGGACACTTCGAGATTCAAGAACATTTGGTAGACCTGCAAACCAATAATTTGGACGCCTATACCTTGTTTTTAAAAGGTCGGTACCACCTCAATAAATGGAACCCAGAGGACGCCAAACAGGCTATCGCTTATTTTCAACAGGCACTTTCAATAGATCCCCAACACGCCAATTCCTTAGTAGGCTTGGCAGATAGTTATAGCTTTTTGGCTACAACGGGCTTTGTTTCTTACGAAGAAGGATGGGGGAAATGTGCCGAACTCACCCAACAAGCACTAGCCATCAATGATCAATTGCCTGGTGCTTATTATCAGTTATCTAACCTTGCCTTTTTTACAAAGGCAGATTTTAAAGAGGCATTAGAGATGGCACATAAAGCAGTGGCCATCAATCCAAATCATATTCAATCCCAACAGTTTTTATGTTTTTATTATTTGATAGCTGGCCAAAAGAAAAAAGCACGCTTACACCTTGACCTTGCCTTAAAAATTGACCCGCTTTCTCAAGAAACACTGTACTTTAGTGGCTATTAAGATTATATGCTAGAAGATTTTGAGGACGACATAAAAAATATCTTTGCTTGGTTAAAAGTTGTTCCTTAAAATATTCCAGTCCATGCCGTCAAAACCAATGTTATGCTCCTTTTGGGGCAGACAGATGAGGTGATCGAGTATTATGATGATTTGCCACCTGAAATTATTATTCCGGGTGAAAAGATTGGACATATAGCACTTGACCATGCCATCAAAAAAGAAAAAGCCACTGCGGAGGAGTATTTTCAGCAATTGCAAATACTTTTAAAGGAAGAAAGTGATTTTGCTGCAGATGTGTTTATTTTATTGTACTATGTACAGACTGGACAAATAGAACAGGTGTTTGAATGGATCGAACGGGCTATTACCAACAAATATCCATTATTGTTACTCCGGTTTGTAGATCCTTTAATGAACCCAATCAAGGCGCATCCAAAGTATTTAAAAATAAAATCGCGACTCTTCCCCGCTGAATTGTTTCAGGACAAGAATGGGAAGAATACTAAAAAAAGACTATTAGAAGAGGCCGATGCATTGGCCTACAAAAAGAAACTGATCCGCTATGTGGAAGCTGAAGAAGTCTTTTTAAATCCTGATTTATCATTACGTACTTTGGCCGAAGAAGTAGACATACATCCCAATCAACTCTCCTGGCTGCTAAACGAAAGTATCGGACAAAACTTTAATGAATTTATCAATAAATACCGAGTCGAGGCTTTTAAACGCTTAGCTCAAGATCCTTCTAAATCTCATCTCACTATTCTAGGTTTGGCTTACGAAAGTGGGTTTCATTCTAAAACCGTTTTCAATACCTATTTTAAGAAAGAAACAGGACTTACACCTTCAAAATTTATCAAGCAACTTCCTTAATTGAGCAGTGAGGTTCATTTAACTGATGTAAGAGCGAATTTATTCGCCCTTACACCTTTAGCATGTTCGGAATTATAATTCCGAACATGCTCTGATAAATCCCGAACGAAACCTAGCCATGGTTCCTGCATTTTTGCTTTATAAATCATTTAAAATATAGCAATCATGAAGGCAATTATCACCACGGGCTACGGATCATCAGAAGTTTTTAAATTGGATCAAGTAGCAAAACCCTCCACTGGATCAAATGAAATATTGGTACGTATCCATGCTTCTTCAGTTACGAGAGCAGATACCATGATGCGTACAGGTAAGCCCTATGTCGGTAGATTATTATTAGGCTTGACCAAACCCAAACATCCAATTTGGGGTACTGGTTTTGCCGGAGTAGTTGAAGCAGTAGGGGAGAAGGTCAGTAACTTTAAAGTAGGGGATCAAGTCTTCGGTGAAAACATCGATTCGTTTGGAACCTACGCTGAATACGTAACGGTCCCTGTAGATAGCGTTGTCGCTCCTTTACCCAAAGGACTTTCTTTTGAAGCTGCCGCCGCTATGTGTGATGGAGGAATTACTTCGCTCAATTTTATTCGCAATGTCGGGAAGGTACAAGCCGGACAAAAAGTATTGATTAATGGCGCATCTGGAAGCCTTGGCACGGCCGCTGTGCAAATTGCAAAATACTACGGAGCAGAAGTGACTGGCGTTTGTAGTACTGCGAACGTAGCATTTGTCCAATCGCTGGGTGCCGATAAGGTTATCGATTATAAGCAAGAGGATTTCGCGAACAACAAGAATAGTTATGATGTGATTTACGATACCGTTGGGGTACGATCTTTCTCCGAATGTAAAGAGGCCTTGACGGAAAATGGTGCCTATATCTCTCCTGTTTTAGGCATGCCCTTATTAAGGAATATGATGGTGACCTCTTTGTTTGGCGACAAGAAAGCAAAGTTTTCTGCCACAGGTGCTTTACCACAGGCAGAACTTAAAGACTTGCTCACCGAGTTAATCCAAATGGTCGAAACTGGTCACTTTAATTGTGAAATTGATCGCACTTTCCAATTAGAAGAAGTGGCTGCTGCCCATAATTATATCGAGAAGGGCCGAAAAAGGGGCAATGTAGTCCTCAAACCCTTTGTGGCAGCCTAGCTTCTGCAGTATCCTAAAATCGACAAATTAAAAAAACAAAAATATTTTCACCCAATGAAAAAATCACCCGACTGTAATTCAATTACTAAGAAATCTTACCTTTTTTCAAAAAACAATTTATTGCTATTACTGGTGTTCACCTTTCTAGTGGCTTGTGCAGAAAAAGAAGTTTTGGAGACATCCGGCATCTTTGGCTATGTCTATATTCCAGATGAAAATTTTGAAAGAAAATTGATCGATCTAGGCATAGACAGCAAAGGCGTAATGGATCAAAGCATATTGAGGAAAGATGCCTATCAATCTTTAAGTTTAGATAGCTGTGAATAGATACTGCCTCCTAAAAAGTAGTTGAGATAATATTGTCTTTTACCCCAGAAAAAATATTGAAAATGATCAAAACATGCATTCCTCAAAAGTCCCTCCTATTTACACTTTTTTTATTCGTTTTCCTCTTTTCTTGTGATACAGGGCAAGATAATATCATCGTTACACCAATTGAAGAGGAGCCTGATAAACCGTTCTTCATTAATCTACCTGATCCTGTATTTGAGGCAGAACTTATCGCACGTGGGATTGATACAGATGGTGAAGTAAATCAAAAAATGTTAGAAGAAGATGCCTTAAATGTAACTTATCTTGATCTCTTTTATTCGGGGAGTGATCCAGATGAAAAGATTACTGATCTTACGGGGATTGAAGGTTTTACAAACCTAAAAGAATTAATTGTAGGTAATAATGCACTTACAGCTATATCGCTTAATGAAAATACGGCTTTAGAAAAACTGTATCTGAATTCCAATCAATTATCAGCTATTGAACTGAGCAATAACCCCGCGCTTACTTATCTTTCTATCGGCAGAAATGAACTACAGGGAATTGACGTATCGGCTAACGTAAACCTTCAATATCTTAACCTGGAGGCGAATAGCATCAAATCTTTAGATGTTAGTAATAACCCCAAGTTAGTCGAATTGAGTGTACTTGTAAATGAACTAAGCTCCATAACAGGTTTAGAGCAAACAACAAGCTTAAAGAAATTAAATCTAGGATGGAATGATTTAGAAAGTTTAACACTAAATATCTCCTCTTTGGAGTGGATTAATATAGAGCAAAATCTGCTTACCAATTTAAATGTGAACGGATGTACGTCCTTAACAAGTCTTATCGCAACCAACAATTCACTGAAGCAACTAGACCTTCATAGCAATGTATCCCTTCAGTATCTTAAGGTCTCAGCCAATGAAATAGAGCAAGTTGATTTAAGCAAAAACTTAGCGCTTGAGCTTTTTTGGATTTCAAATAATCATTTGGCAAAGCTTGATATAAGTAAACTCTCAAAGCTATATGATCTTAGTATATTTGGTAATGCAGATCTTAGCTGCATAAAAACTTTGGATGATCAAACTATAGCCACGGTTAGAAAAGGAGATCATCAAGAGTTGAGCGCTGGAGTTTGTGAATAAGATGTTGTAAAGAATTGCTTCAATTGGATGCACCAGGATTATCATTAAACTCATCTTGTAATCGATCAAAAGCAGAATAAATGCAAAGCAGGATATACTTATTATTAATACTTGGCTGGCTTATGGTAGGCCCATTATTGATTAATGCGCAGACAAACCCCAAGCACTTACAAGAAGTAGGGACTTTAGATAGTATCTATTCTGAATCTTTAAGAGAGGTCAGGCAGTTTTATGTACAACTTCCACCGAGTTATCAACAAAATAGCGACCGGAAATACCCGGTTTGTTATATTTTAGATGGAGAAATCCTATTGCCGACCGTACATAATGTACAGCAATTTTATAGTGGAGGGTTTATGCCAGAAATGGTATTAATCGGGATAGTCAATGATCACGACAGAACTAAAAACTTGACTACTTCAAAAATAGAAGAAAATGCGGCTACTGGCGGTGCTGAAGTGTTCCTGCAATTTATAAAAAAAGAACTGATTCCTAGAATAGAAAAAAAGTATCCTGTGACGGGATTTAGAACCTTAATTGGGCATTCTTATGGAGGATTGTTTACAATTAATGCATTGATTAACCATCAGGAGCTTTTTTCAAATTACCTGGCAATTGATCCAAGTTTAGATTGGGATGAACAGGATTTATTAGCTCAAGCCAAAGAAAATTTTTCAGGACAGGATTACAAAAATAAGTCCTTATTCCTATCGCTGAGTGGACAATTGCATATGCAAGATTACAGCGTTACGATTGATAATGTTCTACAGGATTCCTCCCAATTTACACTCTTTGCGAGATCCAATATTAATTTTTCAAACTTTGTTAGAGAAAACCAAGGGAATGGTTTGGCATTCGATTGGAGCTTTTATCCCAGAGATCTGCACGGTACGATTCCTTTTCCATCCATAATGGATGGCTTGATCTTTAATTTTGATTGGTTCCAATATGAAAATACTGACCGCATCAACTCCTTCGATACCCCAAAAGAAGAACTAGAAGCTATCGTGAATTATCGGGCAAATAAACTCAAAGATCATTTAGGATATGCGGTGCCTCCCTATCCCTCAGACCTTTTGACTATTTCAGGCTATATGAGCATGGATAGGCAACAATATGAAAAAGCAAAAATGTACTGGGATTTTGCTATTAAATATTATCCAGACGACCCCAATGTGTATGATTCTATGGCAGATTATTATGATTTCAAAGAGGATTATCCAAATGCTATAAAATACGTCTCTAGAGCTTATGAATTAAGTGGAGATGATTATCATAAAGAAAGAATTGAAGTCTTTAAAAACAAAAATAGGTAGCTCTTTCATGCTCTAAACATCATCTTTGTAATCTTAACTTTATATGAATAAATTTAATTTTCTTTTTATTTTTATTTTTATTTTATTTTTGCTAAATACCTGTGCCAAACCACCTGAAATTCAACCTTCTAATGGTTTGCCCCAAGAACAAGTAGACGCTCTGTTAAAGGAGGTTTTGGCTTTTCCGAACCAAACCCAATTTTCCATTGGTGTCGTCAAGAATGGTGTCGTCAGCTTTGTAGGATTGAAAAATGAAAATGGACAAGCTATAGAGGTTGAGAACCATAATAAGACCTTTGAAATAGGCTCTATTACCAAGGTTTTTACTTCCACCTTGTTAGCCCAATTGGTATTAGAAGACAAACTTCAATTAGAAGATGAAATTAATGCTTATACAACGATCCCTTTACAAGGAGATTCAAAAATATCTTTTGTCGAATTAGCCAATCATACTTCAGGGCTTCCACGTTTGCCTAGCAATATAAGGACTGGACGGGCCGCTGATAATCCATACAAACACTATGGAAAAGATCAACTAAGAAACTATTTAACAAAAGAACTAGCTACAGATCTTGGACCTAATGGTATTTATTTATACTCTAACCTTGGAGCAGGTTTATTAGGCTATTTAATTAGTGAAATAGAAAACCAACCCTATGAATCACTCCTACAAACTGAAATTTTTTCAAGCTATAAAATGATGAACTCTACGACGGATCGCACCAAGATAGAACCGTCCCTGATCAAAGGATTGGATGAAGCAGGAAATGAAGTGCCAAATTGGGACTTGTCCGTATTGGTAGGTGCAGGAGGTATCTTATCTTCAACGGAAGATTTGGCCAAGTTTGCCTTGGCCCATTTTGAGGCTGCTGATAGCACCCTCGCCCTAACTAGGAAATCTACTCATACGGTAGACCATATTTCGGATGTAGGATTAGGCTGGGAGATCATAAAAAGAAGATCCGGAGCAATCTGGTATAAACACAATGGCAGAACTGGAGGCTATACCTCTGCAATGATTTTAGATGTCGAAAAAGAAAATGGATTAATCATCCTGTCAAATGTATCTGCATATAGCAACCAAAGCCCCCTCATTGATGATTGGGCTTTTGATTTAATGAAGCAAATTGAAACACAAAAATAAAAATAAGCATGCAAAAAGTAAATTTAGCAATTTTAATCCTTGTCTTGACAGTGCTAGCTTGCACTCCACAAAATGCCCAAAAAGAAGCCGTAAATACTGAGCAAGCAGCGCAAATAGATTTAGCCGCAGTACTAGATACCATCTGGAGGATGGAGCAAGAGCCAATTACCATGCGCGATGATATGTTGGATAAACACGGCGCAGACTCTGAAGAGTACAAAAAGTATCAGGCGATTTATGAAGCCAATCACCTGATCAATGAGCAGAAAATACAGGCAATTTTAGCCAATGGCTGGCCAGATACAGCGGGCATTGGAGCAGCTGGGAATCGGA
>CAXIDD010000232.1:0-7739 GCA_964021975.1 uncultured Saprospirales bacterium
TGGAATAATAATTCCAACCCCCAGCATATCGATAAAAACAGTAATAAAAATAGTCAGTAAACTGGCCTTAGGCTTCTGCGTTGTTGACATTCGTTCGGCTTGTGCGCTTGTAGGTTACAAAAGAATAAGCATGCGGATTTTGTGCATCTGCTTCCATATCTTCACGCTGTGTTTCTTTCCAATCCACAGGATCAATTTTTGGAAAAAAAGTATCTCCTACAAAATTTTCGTGGATCTCCGTAATATAAAGCGTATCTACCCAATCCAATAATTGAGCGTATACTTTTTCTCCACCCAAAACCGCCAGTTCCTCAAAATCAAGTTCTTTACTTAATTCTTTCGCTTCTTGAATACTATTGGCCAGGTAAGCACCGTCGGTTTGGTAATTTTTCTTTGCCGTTAGTATAATCAATCTTTTGGGATTCTGAAACACAACACTCCCATGACCTGATTCGTAAGAGGTCCGACCACTTATCAAAAGTGCGTTTTTGATACGATTTAAAAAGAAGGCCTGATCCGCAGGTAAATTCCAGATCAGGTCTCCTCCATTTCCAATAACTCCATTGTCAGCCACTGCTGCAATAATAAATTTATGCATGGCCAATTTTAGATGTTTGCTAATGCTGATTTTAGACCACTCAAGTGTACGCCATGATGAGAAGTATCAAAAACTACTGTCCCATTTTTTATAATCATCAATTGCGGAGATTGGTGTGCGATATCAAAAAAGTCGATAATCTTATTGGAGATGGGCCTATGCTGCCATAGATCCAAGTAGTAAAAATCTAAATCTTGCGCACCTAAATCCCAACCAGATTCTAATTGAAATTTGGCCATATTGCTTATTCCACAAGAAGTGCTGTGCTTAAAAATCACCGCTGGCTTCTCAAATGAATCCTTTTTAATTTGTTCTAGCTGCGTTTCTTCCTCTAAGGGAATCCATGATTCCGGCAGGTCTTCCTTTAAGGCATTTCTCAGATTATTTAAAAATCCCATTTCTGTATCTTTTTTTTGGACTATAATAAATCCATTTTTAACTATTCAACCTCATAACACTTCAGACCGTATTAAAAGTTCATATAAAGCTTTCATTAAAATGGATTAAGTCCGGCGTACGATATTCCACTTAGTTTATGCATATCAATATCAAAAGTACTCAGGTCAGATTTTTTGAATTCATTTACATCTGCGTATCCACAAGCTCTGGCTACTACTTTTATGAGTTCGGTAGTGGCTTCAAAAAAGTTGGTTAATTGCTTAGCGGATTCCTCAATTTGTAAACGTGCGCGTAGGTGACCTTTCATGGTTGCAATTCCAACGGGGCAATTGTTACTATCACAAGCTCGCATTCCCAGACAGCCAATCGCTTGTAGCGCCGAATTAGAAACGGCAATCGCATCAGCTCCTAGCATCAAGCCTTTCGCGAAATCGGCCGCAACCCTTAATCCCCCTGTAATAACTAAAGTAACATCTGTTGCTCCTTTTTGGTCAAGGTGTTTCCTAGCCCTTGCCAAAGCTGGAATCGTCGGCACATTAATATGATCCCGCAAGATGGTTGGTGCAGCTCCGGTTCCACCGCCTCGTCCGTCTAAGATGATGTAATCTACTCCTACCTCCAAAGCGAAATCAATATCAGCTTCGATTCTACTGGCGGCAATTTTAAACCCGACTGGAATACCACCTGTTTTGGAGCGCACTTCTTCTGCAAATGCCCTAAAGTCAGCTGCGGTGACCATATCTGGAAAGGCCGCTGGTGAGATTGCTGCTTCCCCAGGATTTAAGCCTCTTACCTTGGCAATCTCTTCGGTTACTTTGTGTCCGGGAAGGTGACCTCCCGTACCTGTTTTAGCACCTTGCCCTCCTTTGAAATGGAAAGCTTGTGCTTTTTGGACTTTATCCCAACTAAATCCAAATTTACCGGATGCCAATTCGTAGAAATAGCGGGAGTTTTCAGCTGCTTCTTCTGGTAACATACCACCTTCTCCCGAACAAATACCAGTACCAGCTGCTTCTGCCCCCTTTGAAAGGGCAATTTTAGCCTCTCTAGATAGTGCCCCATAAGACATATCTGAAACAAAAATTGGAATATCAAGGGTCAATGGTTTTGCGGCTTTAGGCCCAATAACGACCTTCGTTTTCACCTCTGTATCATCTAATAAAGGCCTACGGGAAAGTTGAGCTGGCAAAAACTGGATAGACTCCCATTTAGGCAATGAATTTCGATCTACGCCCATGGCAGCTGTTGGTCCATGATGTCCATAATTTTTCAAGCCATTTCTTGCCAACTCTTGGATATACCCGGTATGAGGTTCCGTACTTTCAGGATGTGTATCTGCATAAGTCCCCAAATATTGCTCCCGATTAAAAGTTTGAGGGTGTAGCTCTTCAAAAGCAATCACATCCGCCCGATCAATATAAACCCAACCTTCATGCACAGAACAATTAAAAGCATGCAATTGCTCCTCATTGTTATAGGCACTTACGCCAGAATCAATGCGATAATCCCATTTATGCAAGCTACAGATCAGGTTATCTTGCTCATCAACAAATCCATCCGACATGAGGGCTCCGCGGTGTAAACAACGACCATAAAGGATGGATAATTGATCGTCAAAGCGCAAAACGACTAAGTCGGTATTTTCAACCAACTGATAAGTAGGTTGGCGGTCTTCTAAATCTGACCAAGACATTAATTTTAAGGGAGACTTTAAATCTTGAAAAGCAATTTGGTGTGTAGGTTTTCTGGACATGCAATATTTTTTTTCTAAAAATAGAAAAATAAAAGCAAGGAAATGTTCGGTAAGAAAAAAAGAAGCAGCAGTTGTCATACAGCTGCTGCTTTACCGGGAAAAACATTCAATTAAGTATTTAAGCAATACGGGTTTTAAATATCATATTAGGAATAGAAAACTCCTGAATAATGATGGCTCAATATCCATAATCAATAGCATATATTTAAATAATTCGACTAGGACAAGTGTGACAAATGGCTGAAATTCGTGCCATTATTGCCCTATAAATATTCAGAAGGTAGTTTTCCAAAGCGTTTTTTGTAATTTTTGGAAAAGTTAACGACATCTTTAACCCCTACTGCAAAGGATAGAGCTTTCACCGTATCGACAGCTTTACTTTCCAATAAATTTCGGGCTTCCCGAAATTTGACTTCCTGAATAAACTCATTTGGGGTCAAGCCGGATTCAAGGTGCATTTTGCGATAAAGTTGCCGTCGGCTCATCTTTAGTTGCTCGGCCAAAGTGTTGACTGAGAAATCAAAATCTGCTTTATGTTCCAGGATTAAAGTTTCTACTTCTACTAACCATTCCTTTTCAGAATTAGGGTCATCAGTGGAGTACTTCTGCTGGGCTTGTTTCCGATTATGATGATTACGATTTAAGTTATTAATCCGTGCCAATAATTCTTCCAGGGAGAAAGGCTTCGTTAGGTAATCATCTACTCCTAGGTGTAGCATGTTTAATCGATCAGACTGGCCCGTTTTTGCAGTGAGAATAAGCAATGGAATTCTTTCAAATTTTTTCTCTTTTTTAAGTGCCTTGACCAATTCTTCTCCCGATAAAACAGGCATCATCATATCAGTCATAATCAATTCTGGAAATGCTTCAGGCGAGCAGTTATTCAAATAATCTAAGGCTACTTGACCATGGGGAGCCACTTGGACTTTCCAGCCATTTTCCTTTAAAACTGTTTTTAGGTAGTTTCTTAAATCATTGTGATCTTCTACAATTAATATTTCGCCCTTATTCAGAGCGCTAGCAGACTGGCCTAAAGCTTCGTTGGCGATGTTTGCCATCGCTGGAGTACTAGCTTCATAATCTGGATTTGACTTAGCTGCGGGGGCCCCTGAATCTCCCTCGTTTACACTCGTATAAGGTAAGACAAACTGAAAACATGCTCCGCCACTTTTTCGGTTCCAAACTTCTAAAGCTCCACCTAATAAAGCTCCATATTCTTTTGAAATGGCCAAACCTATCCCTGTCCCACCAACGACCTGATTCTGATCATTAGCACTACTTTGATAATACCGATCAAAAACAAAAGGTAAGTCTGATGCTGGAATACCAGGTCCCGAATCCAGAACTTGAAAAATTAAATCTGAGTCTTTGGTATTAACTTTTAAAACAACTTCTCCTTGAGCTGGAGCGAAACGAATGGCATTTGACAAAAGATTAGCCAGAACTCTTTCTAGTTTTGGAGCATCTACTAATAACCTCAATTCTTGAGGGAATTGATAACTTTCAATAAGGGAGACACCTTTTTCTTGAGCTAAGGTTGAATAATTCAATATCATTTGATTTAGAGACTCCATTAATAAGATCGGTCTAGCCTCCACTTTCAACTTTCCTTCTTCTAGTTTTCCAAGGTCTAAAATTTCATCAATCAGCTGTAAAATCTTTTGGAGATTGTTCTGGGCCATGGCCAGCATGGTAAAATTACGATTACCTAATTCATTCGACTTTAGGACACTTGAAATTGGGCCTTTTAATAGGGTTAATGGAGTACGAAGCTCGTGTGCAATATTTACAAAAAAACGAGATTTTAAATAACTCATTTGTTGCAACTCCTGGCTTTGTTGCTCAATAATTTTTTTATCTTTTTGCAGCTCCTCCGTCCGAACCTGGACAAGGTTTTCCAGTAACCGGCTTGATTTTTCAGCCCGACTTATCCTTAAGAAGGAAAAGCCAATGATGCCCGAAATTAAACTAAGCAGAAACAGTAGCCAGACCCAAGGTTTTTGCCACCATGGCTTTAAAACTTTAATGGGGATGGCCAGCGTAGTTTCTGAAAGTCGGCCATTGGAATCTTGACCTCTAATCTGAAGGGTATAATTTCCGAATGGCATTCCAGGTATCATGATGCCCCCCTCTTCTAATTCAAACCATTCTTCCTGGAATCCGCCAATTTTATAAGCATATTTACAACGTTCGGCCCCCCAATAATCTAACAAGCGAAAATCTAAGCGATACAAGCGATCTTTAGGTCGGATCGATAAAGAAGGAAGTCCTGCTGGAAAAATATTGGACTGCTTGCGTTCACCATCACTCAATTGAGTTAACTGAGTCAATACCAGCGGAAAATCTGATTGTCGCTTAGGTAAAATTTGTAGTGGATTAAAGGCCGTAACGCCATTGATTGTTCCAAAATATAAGGTGCCATCAGCAGCTTGGTAATGGGCAATCCGGTTAAACTCATGGTGACTGATACCGTCTTTTTCGAGGTAAACCATCAATTCTTCATAACGCTTATTAAAACGAATCAAACCATAATCACTACCAATCCACAAGAAGCCTCTTTTATCTTCATAAGTAAAATAAAGCACTTCATTGGATAGACCATTTTCTAGATTATACTGTTGGTAAACACCACTTTCCATATCCCACCGAATGAGGCCTGCGCCAGCTGATGCCAACCAAAAAATGCCGTCTTCCGAACGGTGTATGTGATTAAACTGATTGAAAGGTAATTTTTGCTGATCAGTTGCTCCTTCGTGGTAACGAGCGATAATTCCCCGATCTATGTCTAAATGAAAGATCCCATTAGAACTTGCCAATAAATATTGCTTGTGATCAATTTCCAAGAAGTGATTGACTGTAGCGGTCTGGAGTTCTGGGAAATCATTATACTTTGTAAAAGCTCTAATCAAGCTATCTTGAGGTCTGAGTACTGCTAATCCTTTTTCCAGGCCCAGCCAAATGTGCTGTCTAGCATCTTTTTGTAAACTCCAAATTTCAATTTCCCCTAAACTGCTATCCGGGGTAATTAACTCTGGTTGTTCAATACCTGGAATTTTTCGATAAAGCTCCTGCCAACCAAACAATTGCTCCCCCGCGCTCCCTTCAATAATTGGATAATAAATGCCAGATGATCGCCTATCCGGTTGGGCCCTACTATCTTCCAAATCAACCACAAATTGCCCCTGATAGGAATTAGCAATTAATTGTTGATCTTGCACTAGGATACCTCGTAAGCTGATCCGGTTATCTATACTTTGGTCAGAAGAATTGTAAAGGTGTTTTTCAAAAGGTGTTTCTAAAAATTGATATAAAAGAACCCCATTTCTAGTGCCTATCCAAAGATTTCCTAATACTCCAAAATGTAAATCCAGAATATTAGCAGTAGGCCGAATGGAGGGTTCTACATCAAAAGAAATACTCTTTTTTTCATTTAATGAAGTATTAATGATACGCCCTTCACGGATCATCCAAAGCTGATTAGATTGCGTCAAAAAAGTTGCTTGCCCTGAAAAATCTGGAAAAATTTGGCTAGCAGGTTTTATTGGGATTTCAGAAATCTTTTCTAGCCCATTTTCAGCTTGCAGCCTAAAGTATTTATAGGATTGTTTTGTTTGTTGGACCAGGTAGATTAGGGAATCCTTAAGAACTGCATGATAGTTATTTCGATCAGGATCCTCTAAACGCTGAATGAGTGACGTGGCCTCTGTTCTAGGATTCCAAGCCATCAGTTTGAAATCAACTGGTGTTTTTTGGAAATAATAAACCTTAGATTCAGTGGTAATCAATAGGTCTTTTGCCCGAATAGACTGGGGCAGTAAAAAAAAGTCGTTTTGTGCCCAAATAAACCGACGGCCATCTACCAAATAAAATACAGGCGCTTGATCTTTAATAATAGTGACGTCCAATATGTCATCCCAGGTAAAAGATGCCTTCTTTCCCAAATAATCAGCCCAGCTTAAATAAACCTGATTTTTTAAATCAAATAATAGTAGTTTATTTCCTAAGCTATCTTGAGCAGGACTAATCTTTTCACCTAAACCAACTAGCCAAAACACTTCGTTTTGATCTTTAAAGTTAGTAACCGTATTGGTGATTTTGGTATAATTATCAGGATACTTAAAATGCAGAAAATCGGTACCATCATACCGATCTAAACCAGTACGGGTGGCAAACCAAACGAATCCTTGTAGATCATGATTAATTGCAAAAACCTCTCGATGAGAAAGACCACTATTTACTCCAATAAACTTTACATTTGCCTGCTGATTGTTTTGAGTGAAAGCAAGCGGAAGGGTAAATACAAATGAAAAGAATAAACAAAATATATTTACCTTGTTTTTCAGTAGCCAAGTCCACCTACCAGAAACGCAGTCCTTTAGTACTGCTGCGGGAGGAGGATAATCAAACATATCTGAACGGTATTTGGCCACGTCTTGAATCTCAAAATGGTAATGGTGTAAAATACTAATTATTGAACAAACCATTCGATTTGATCAAAATCAATTAGATAAATAAGTAATTGCAGGGACAAAATTATTTTAAATAAAGTTCAGAGGAATTTACTTGAAGATGATATTGTCCGGTTACTTAATGGTTAAAAACTTAGCACAATCATGAAACCGATCCCTTATTGCATCCTTCTAATTGCCTTGAGTTTCTCCCTAAATGGTCAAAGCTTGCAAGAGCAACTCATAGACTTGCGAACAGAGCTAAAAGTTCTAAAAAAAGAACAATCACAGGTAGAAAGTAAAATTGAATTAATTGAGTTGCAACAACTAAAACAGGACTTAGAGCCCTTTCTTCCCAAAATTAATCAAGGAGAGCAATTAATTGATCATAGCTTAATGTACTTGGTCTATTCTGAGACACATGAGCAAGCTAAATGGGTAGCACATGTTATTAGCCCCAAAATAATTGAAGGCCAGATTTCGCGTACCAACGATTTTCGTCGAGATCCCAAAATCCCTGGCGGATCAGCCCAGGAAGAGG
>CAXIDD010000233.1:0-7732 GCA_964021975.1 uncultured Saprospirales bacterium
TCAAGGAAAAAAGTAAGGCAAAAACTAAAAACTTGTAGAACATAATATTGAAGGAGTTTCGACTCAACCATTAAAATCCAATGGTTAATGTAAGTTTAGGGGTAAAATAACAAAAGCTCATCCTTTAATTAAGAAGCCATTTTAATCTACTGCAGGTAGATTAAAACAGCTTCTAAAGAATGAGCTTTTGTTAAGGCTATTTTAATGCGAATTTGTTTACCTGCGACGCTTTTTACTTTTTCCTCTTCGAGCCATTCCACTCGGTACGAATTGACCGCCTCCCTGTGATTTAGACATCTTGTGCATCATTGACCGCATTTGATCAAACTGTTTTAAGAACAAATTGATTTGCTTGAGGTCCTGACCACAGCCACGAGCAATTCTTGCTTTTCGGCTACTGGTTTTAATCACCAATTCTGGGTTAGCTCTTTCGTCTGGAGTCATAGAGAAGATGATGGACTCAACCTTAGAAAAAGCCTTGTCGTCTATCTCTAAATTCTTGGTCATTTTGCTCATACCAGGAATCATATTCATAAGTGATTTTAGGTCACCCATTTTTCTGATTTGAGCGATTTGCCCCAAGAAATCATCAAAATCAAATTTATTTTTTCGGATTTTCTTTTCTAAGCGTTGGACTTCCTTTTCATCAAATTGAGCTTGGGCTTTTTCGACAAAAGAGGTAATATCACCCATTCCCAGAATACGTTGCGCCATCCGATCTGGATAAAACACATCTAAGGTATTCATTTTTTCACCTTGACTGATGAATTTGATGGGCTTACCAACCGTGTATTTCACAGAAAGGGCAGCACCACCGCGGGTATCTCCATCCATTTTAGTCAGGACAACACCAGTGTAGTTGATGACCTCATTGAAGGCTTTTGCTGTATTTACAGCATCTTGTCCGGTCATCGCATCCACTACGAAGAGGGTTTCGTTAGGTTGAATCCCCTCCTTGATGTTGGAAATCTCGGTCATCATTTCTTCGTCGATCGCCAAACGACCGGCCGTATCGACGATAACGACATCGTGGTTGTGATCCTGAGCATGTGCGATACCGCGTAGAGCGATACTCACCGGGTCTTTACTTTCCTCATCCTTAAAAACCGGCACATTAATTTGCTCTCCTAAAACAGAGATTTGGTTGATGGCAGCTGGTCGATATACGTCACAAGCTACCAATAATGGAGATTTCTTCTTCTCGCTTTTTAGAAAATAGGCCAATTTTCCAGAGAATGTTGTTTTACCAGATCCTTGTAGACCTGCAATTAGAATAACGGTTGGCTTACCAGAGAGATCCACTCCGGCAGCTTGGCCACCCATTAATTCAATTAATTCATCCTGGACAATTTTGACCATCAGTTGCCCTGGTTTTACAGACTTCAGGAGGTTATCGGAGCCTAAAGCTTTATCTTTTACTCGATCTGTAAATTCTTTGGCAATTTTGTAGTTCACATCCGCAGCTACCAATGCACGACGGATTTCTTTAATTGACTGAGCAACATTGAGTTCGGTCAATTTATTATCTCCCGTAAATACCTTGAATGCACCTTCTAAACGATCGCTTAAACTTTCAAACATAAAATGATCAATTTTTGGATTAGATCAGCTACTTTATAAACGGTTTTAACCCATAAAAGTTGGGCTTACCTTTCTAAAAAACGACTGCAAATATAAGACTTTTCAGTGTAAAATATGGAGAAATCTCTTTTAATAATCTACTTTATTTTATTCCTAGTTATTAACTAAAAATGATTAATTTAAAAGAAATTTTAAGGTTTCTTGTGACCTTTTGGGTTTAAAAAGTCTCAATTTCAGAGATCAAAGCAAACAAAACGTTCTTTTTCATATAAACCAACAAATTCTATGTCTACACTTACCAAACGCATACTGATTCTTGCGTCCTGGGTGTTGTACATCATTTTATTACTCCTGTTTTTACGTCCACACTTCGAAAGTAATTGTTGTGGAGATGGAGTTGCAGTTATTGATGATGGCAGCCAGACCGAAGAAATAGTAAACAATTATCCATTAGCCAGCCAATGGGATACCTTAGGGATTTTTACTGGCCCTGGGTTTGATGATTTGAAAGCTAAGATTTCAGCTGAAGATGATCAAAAAAGCATACTTGAAATAATCGGTTATTACTACGAGGGAGAAGTTGCTCCTGAAGGGTACGAATCTTTAGGTTTAGCAAGAGCTGAACAAATCCGCCAACTTCATTTTTCAGATATTCCTATAGAAAGGATTAAGCTATCGGCTCGACCGTTTGGAGTAAATGCTGATGCACGTAAAGGGTTTTTCCCTGCAGGAAGTCTAAAATGGATACAAGCTTCTGATAAAGTAAAAGAAAACGTAGAAATATTAGATGATCGAATTCTAATACGTTTTCCATATAATTCAACAGAGAAGGTTTATGACCCTACCGTTGAGGCTTATGTTGAACAATTGGCAGCAACGCTAAAAGACAATAAGGAAACCATTCAGTTAACAGGCCATACAGACAATACAGGCTCACCTGAATATAATATGGATCTTGGTTTAAGAAGAGCTGGAGCCATTCGAGATCTACTAATTGCCAAGGGCATCGCTTCTGATAGAATTAGTATTGACACTAAAGGACTGACTTTACCAGTAGATACTAATGAAACGGAAGAAGGTCGTCAAAATAATCGGCGGGTTGAATTGGTCCGTATCCCAGAAGAGGGATAATTATTAAAAATTAAAAAAAAGTAAAAATGAATTTAGATATATTATTAGCATCATTTTGGGGGCTACCATGTTGGTTATGGCTTCTTTTGGCAGGCATCTTGCCTTTTATTTTAGGATGGTTATTTGGCAGCACTTTTAAAGGAGGCGATAAAGAAAGCAATACCACCTATGGGAGTACTTCGCCAGAAGATCCCAAATACCGTGCTCTACAGGATCAAATAAATGCCTACGAAAAGACAGATGTAGAGTTAAAATATAAATTGGAACAAGCGGAGTTAGCTCTAAAAAAATGTAGAGATCGCAGCCAAAGTATCGATATGGAGCGTCTAATGTATAAAGAGAAATTAACAGCACTTGGTGCCTTAGGTGACTCAGCAGGCGATAGCAAAAACTTATCCTTAGCTACGGGCGCAGTTGTAGCTAGTGGCACAATAGGAGGAGATGGTCACGACCGATCTGGATATGGTGCATTTTTTGCTTCAGACAACTTACAAGTTGTAGAGGGAGTGGGACCAAAGGTAGAAGCGCTGCTTAAAGAAAACGGTATTGGAGATTGGTCGGCTTTAGCTGCTAAATCACCAGCGGATCTAAAAACGATCCTCGCTGCCAATAAACTACAAATGATGAATCCCGATAGTTGGCCCAAGCAAGCGGGCTTAGCTGCTGCTGGTAAATGGGATGAATTAGTTGAATATCAAAAATTCCTAGATGGAGGAAGAGGTGATACTGGAGATTTTGAGACACCAGCTAAGATTGATAAACTAGCTAAAGCTGGCGGTTTCGTTTTAGGAGCTACTTCTAAAACTACCGAAGATGCTGGTATCGCTTATGGTACTTTATTCTCTAATGATAATTTACAAATTGTAGAAGGGGTCGGACCTAAAGTAGAAAAGTTGTTGAATGCTAATGGCATCGCAAACTGGACGGCCTTAGCGGCCAAATCGCCAGCGGATTTAAAAACGATATTGGTGGCCAATAAACTACAAATGATGAATCCTGATACTTGGCCAAAACAGGCAGAATTAGCCGCGGCAGGGAAATGGGATGAATTGATTGAATATCAAAAATTCCTGGATACCGGAAGAGAGAAATCAGGTGATTTTGAAACACCAGCTAAGATTGAAAAGATGGCGATTAAGCTTTTAGGTTTTTCCCAAAACCCAGAAGACTTAAAGATTGTAGAAGGGATCGGACCGAAAATTGAAACCATCTTAAAAGATGGAGGCATTAAAACTTGGTCAGATCTGGGAGCTGCGTCCATAGACCGGATACAAGAATTATTGACAGCAGCCGGCGATCGCTATAAACTAGCCAAACCAAAGACTTGGCCAAAACAAGCTCAGATGGCAGCCGATGGCGAATGGAGTGCCTTAAAAGAATACCAAGACTATTTGGATAAAGGCGTTGATCCTAAGGATAAATAGTCAGATAGCTTCTTATAAAGCTTAAAAATAAAGCGCCCGCTACCATTAATATGGTAGCGGGCGCTTTTATGTTTTGTATGAAATGAATAATTCAACTAATCTTTAGTTGCTAGTATTTGATCGTATAATTTAATCATCATAATGAAGCCTTTACTTTATTGTTTAAGCTCAGATCTGTAACCCAGTTCTTGATCAATTTGGTTCCTTACGTCAACCATTTGACTCAAAGTAAGTCGGGAAACATCTACCATGGCTTTTCGAGCAGCAACCATCCAACTTAAGTAATTGAGGTACTCCTCATTCTTTTTAATTTTTTCAAAATCATTGGGCCTTTTATGCAAAATATTTTCCCCAGTTCTTAAGTACTTAATTATAATGTCCAACTGATTCGGTAAAATGCTTACCACAGTAGCAGAAAGCGTTTTTTGTCTTGCATATCCATTGTCAAATAAATAAACGATATTAGACCTTAAAGTATTATTAGATATTACGTCATACCCTATGGATCTTAAATTTTCATATGCCATCATTCTGGGTTCAAATGGATCCCATATTTCTATCCACCCAAATAGTTGCGCCATTGAATCCTGATAAGTTGAAGCCTCATTTTCAAGGATTTCGATTAACAGTTCTCCATTATTTATCATAATAGAATCTATTCGCAAAACCTGTGTCATGTCATTTATTGATCCATTCAAATCTGACTTCAGGCCTTCTAATAGCTGAAGTTCTAACTTTTTTTCTTTTCTACCTTCATTCCAATTATTAACTTGAAGTGCAAGCAGGATCCCAATCATCACAAGCAGGATTTCTCCCAAGGCATACAGAGAGTATTTTCTCAGACTCCCTTTATCCAGTAATTTCTGTCTTATTCTTCGAAAGAATTTGAGCATTAGAATTCATTTAAACCTACTGATTCTTAAAACTAATCAAATTCATGAAGACTCAGGGCAAATCTAGATAGAGAAGAGCCAAATACTAGTTCTAATAAATAAGGAACCATTTTTGAAACTTATGCAGCCTTCAGAAAAAGGGGCTTGTGTCAGATTCGGTCAAAACGCTTTGTTAGTGTTTGTCAGAAATGATATTAATCATTACATCTAATCATCAAACTTACTCAACAATCGTTTTTTCAAATCATCAAACTCCTCATCAGAAAGGACGCCGCGTTCTTTGAGGTCAGCTGCTTCTTTAAGGCGATCAAGGATCTCTTTATCTCGTTTTTTCTTAGCATCCATAGCGGCTTCTCGAGCTGCTTTTTCAGCTGCTTCTTTCTGTGCCTTAGTAGGCTTTGCTTCAGCAGGAGCTGCTTTAGCTTGTGGTTTTTCTTTGTCTGCTTTTTTAGCTTTCTCTTTTGCCTCTTGTTCCTTGCGCATTTTTTCGGCTACTTTTTTGCCCTTTTCAAATTGCTCGTTGTACATCTTCTTCAATCGCTCTGGATCAAAATCAAGAATGGTACCACCGGAATCAAAATGACGTTTGAATACTTGCCCAAGCGCATAAGTAGAAGCTCCATTAAAAATGGATACCGCAACACCTCCTACGATGGTCCCTATACCTGGAATCAATTTGATCAAGCTCCGAGCACCTGCACGGGCCATAATTGAGCTGGTCAAAGAAGTGATAATGGCTTTCCCTGAACTCTCAGAGAAATCTTTTTCATACACTCGACATAATTGGCGAATCATATCTAATTGTAAAGCACTAACTGCGAATACATCCGCTATCGGAATGGGTACAATAAAGCTTGCGCCCATGGACCAAATCACATGATTGCGAATTACGGTATCTGCGTGACTTGACTTGTCGTTTTTCTTGTTGTTGTCTCCCATGACTGTTTCTTTAATCTTTTTTGCTGTGTAATCGAAAACCTTCTTCTTCACTGTAGTAATTTTTGATACCTTATAAATATCGTGATTTCATTATAAAGATGCTCGGTTTATCGACTACAGATTGAATTTTTATCGACTAAGTCGACTATAATTATAGTTTTATTCTTTTCCTACTTTAATTCGCTGGCCTTTTGAATGACTAGTAAACTCAGGCGCGTACATAGATTGAATAACAGAAATACCATTCGAAAAGTCTCCATTTAGTTGCACCCTCAATGGATATTCAAAAATATAAGTTCCTTTTGGTAAATAATCCATAAAGAAATGAGTGGCTAAATCTTTAGTCGATTCATAATAACCTAAGCCAGCTTGCCAGCGATATCCACTAATTACATTTAAAGGTTCTAATCCTGAAGCACGCATATCTTTTAGGTGTACGAACTCCATATCTCGATCGACTTTTAGCTCAATTCTTACCTTAAGTAGATCTCCTGCTTGTAATGTTGAGGTTGAAGTGATAGCTTGGAGTTCTTGCCCTTTAGCTGTGTTTACCTGTTTGTATATTCTTTTTTCTAGCTGTAAAGGTGTGTCTTTAAAAGTCTGAACCTTGTCTAGATCTTCAAAATATTGCCAATAAGCAGCACCCCAACTTACGATGTTGTTCTTATTTTTTACTTTGATTTTGGCCAAGGCTGGTTTTACCTCAGTAGTTTTCCAATTGACTTCGAATTGTCCAGTACCGGCCTCTGCTTTGGCTTGAGCCGCTTCAATTTTTGGCACATAATTTCGTTTCTTCCATCCTGGAAACTGTACTTCAACCAATTGATCTTGTAGCAATAAATTTCCTCCTTTAGTTGTTTGAAGTAATGCCCAAACAGCTTCGGCAGTTGCTTTAGTCGTATGCCAGGCATTGGTTTGTTTATTCTTTAAAAGCCAAATCTTTAATTCATCTACTAAGGTTGTTTCGCCCATTTGATCAAAGAACTCGATCATCAAGGCATGCGTTTCAATTGGTGCTTGATACCAATAATATCCCGTATTGTATTTCCAATACATTCCCAATTCATCGGACTGTAGGGCGCGTTCTTTCAAAGATGCTAGAATAGCTGCGGACAGATTTTCTATTTCCATTCGATCACCAATCAAACCTAATTGTGCTTGTTGTTGTAAGCCAGCTTTTGTCCAATATTGTTGTGCTTGTTTTTTGTAAAAATCAAGTGCAGTTTGGGCCTCTTCAGACATTGGATTTTTTGAGAAAAAGCTACGAGCATATAAATATTGAATGATGCCAGGCGATAAGTGATTGTCCGTTAGATTAGCTTTCTTTTCTTCCACTTTTTGCAACAATCGCTCATAGCGATTCACAAAATCTTCATCAGCAAAAGCAATGGCCTTATTGACCATACTGTTGACTTGATTATTGTCTTTTAAATCAAGAGCACCTAGACTGTTTAAATGACCAAAACCTGCAATCAAATAATTGGTGATATAAGGATTGTTATTGCCTCCACCAAACCAGGCAAAACCACCGTCTGAACTTTGTCTGGCAATCAGCTTATCCAAAGCAGCCTGTTGTTCATCTGCCAAACGATCTAAATCGAATAATAAGGCTATTTGTGCTTTTTGGGTGGCTTCATTTTGGGCATCCATAACCCAAGGCGTCTCCTCTAAAAGGACTGTTTTTAAAGCTTGTTGTTTTTCCAACTCACTTTTCATAGCATCGGTCCCTTTCCAGCTGTCAAAGACACCTTTTATACTTGGATG
>CAXIDD010000234.1:0-7728 GCA_964021975.1 uncultured Saprospirales bacterium
CACCATTAATAGCAAAAGTAATCGCTCGGCCTAAGCTTTCTAATTTATAAATCACCGGAGGCTCCATTCCAGCAGGAAACGAACTAATCCGATCTACTGCATTTTTTACATCTTGAAGAATAATATCGGTATCGTAACCTTTCAAAACTTCGATAGTCACCGTACCCGCGTTTTCATTAGAAACAGATGTCACTCGTTCTACGCCGGTTAATCCTTTGAGGTTTTCCTCAATTTTATTTACAATACCTTCCTCAATTTCTTCTGGTGAAGAACCTGGATAGACTGTTTGAATACTAATTGTTCTAGATTCTACTTCAGGGAAGAAAGTAGACTTCATATTCAATAGACCAGCAATGCCCATAATGAGCAGTCCAAACATAAGTAGATTGGCAGCGATGGGAAATTTGATAAAGTAGTTGATGATACCTTTCACGATCCTTACTTTTTATAATACTGCTGTTGAATTTTAAGTATTCAACAACTCATCAATTCAATAATTCTTAATCCTACTAATTTACTGTCCTCCGGCTGCTACACCTGGATTAGAATTACTAGAAATAGCTTTTGCTTTATGCTTTGTTTCTACCTTCATACCTTCAAAAGCGTTGGGCAATTTACCTTTCAATAAGAAGGTCCCATCCTTGATTCCACGTACAATGGCCTCTTTCTCGGTCACTTTGACGACTTCTACAGGACGTAGCTCAAGTGAGTTTTCATGGACAGCATAAACCGAATTTTGATTGATCAGAAGATTCCTAGGAATGCTGATGGCATTCTGTATTGGTTTTGCATCAACGTCACCCGTCATGTACATACCCTCCCGGAGGTTTTTGCCGGAGACCGCAATAAAGACTTTTACCGTTTGAGTACCCGCATCTACTTGGTCGTTGATTCTTCGGACGGTACCAGTCCAACTACCTTCAATATCTCTGGAAGTCAACGCTACCTTACTACCTTTTGAAAGGTATTCTAAATCAGAAAGTGGCACGGTCACTTGTAATTCGTAACTAGAAGTATTCATTAATTCCCCCAATTTTTGACCGGCACGTACTAAAGCGCCAGGTTGAATACTGGTCTGAGTGATTACCCCACTAAATGGAGCTTTAACGATATATTTGCTCAAGCGTTCTTCAGCACTTTGTATGGTGTAATATTGACTCAGCAGATTGCGAGAAGCGATAAAATATTTCTCTTGATCGTTGAGTGGCTCCGGGAAAGCCTGCAGCGGTTTTTCCACATCAAACTGATCTAAATAGGTTTTCCATTGCTGAAAGCTCTCGGTGTAATCAATCTTCAGGTCTGGCATTAGCTGAGTAATGGCATTGAGCAGGCTACTCTTTTGAGAAAGAAGGTTCAATTGAGCTTCCGTTTTATCTATTTTGATTAAAACTGCCCCTTTTGGAAAATAGCTTCCAATTTTGAATGGGCGATCGGAACCTTCTAATGTACCTGATACTTCCGTAAACAAGTCAATTTTATTAAAGGCGACTAAGGCTCCTTGAACATCTAGGGTGGAAGCTATGGCACCATTCTGCGCCGCCATTACTTCCACTTTCGGCGTTGGTGTTGGGGCTGGAGTCTGACGAGGAGCTTGATTGGCCTCTTGCATATATTTCATAACAAAAAAAGCACCGACCAGAATCCCAATCGCTAGGACAATAACTAGTCTTCTTGTGTTTACCTTACTCATGATTTATTGTGTTTATTGGAGCTATTCTTTATTTTTCAGTTAGCAAATACAACCAAATATTAGTTGCACTTGAAACCATTTAGATTTTTATAAATTCTGTTCAAAACCTGTATGCAGATTTTTAAATCTTCTGGTGCAATCTCAGCTGTAGCCTCTTCTACTGTATCCGCAGCGTGTGGGATAAGCTTCTCTTGCAAACTTTTCCCCTTGTGTGTCAAGTAAATACGCTTATTGCGCTTATCCTGCTGATCTGCAACCCGGACCAAAATATTTTTCTGTTCTAAGAACTGAATCGTCCTAGCAATAGTTGCTTTATCCTTGATTAACGCCACTGCTAAATCTTGCTGGCGCACCCCATCTTGCTGCCAAAGATCACTGAGTACCCCCATATGCTGAGGCAAAATCTCCACCTCTTCTGCGTCTACACGTTGCCAGATGCGTTGCGTCAACAAACGTGCGACCCGATTAGTCAAAAAGACCAATGACTTAAAAGGATATTGTATTTTTTCTTCTTTGTGAATCATTAATAGCTTTAGATGAGTTGCTTACGCAACGAATAACAAGCTTTGATCCTCATTGTTGACCAAGGAAAAAGAAAAATTGGAAAAAGAGATGAATAACCACCCAAAGGAGTCGAGCGGTCTATTAGAAGCGGTAAACTTCCAGGCATAAAAAAAGAAAAAATATACACAAACGATGAAATCTTGAGATAGGAAATGATCAAGTTACTTACGGGTAAGCTCGATCATTCAAAATCTTGCAAAAGATCCTAATTCAAGGAAAAATTATGAATAATTTCCGGAGCATTATGGAAGAACAATTCAGAGACATGCGGGTGCATTTGATCACTTAAGGGTAGTTGAGAGATAATTTCTAACACTTCAAATTCTGATTCCGCTTCGATTACCGCCCATATCATAGAACGGTCCAAAGCCAATGCGTAGGAGCGGATCGTACCTTCTACTAATAATTCATTCACTGCGTAGCGTTGTCTAGGAATGAGTGCTAAAAACTCTTCCGTCAAAGAATCTGGAAGTTCAAACTCAATCATGTAGGATCTCTTCATTTTCTCTAGTCGTTTGTATGTTCACTAAACAAATTAAACGATTAAAAGGTTGGAGGCTAGTTTTTTGATGCTTTTAATAAATAATTAAGTAAGTACTTAGCAGCTTCTTAAAATCAAGAAACGTAGATTTAATCTACATAGAATCCCATTTTCCCTTGTTGGTAATCCCGCATAGCCTCCAATATCTCAGTTTGGGTATTCATGACATAAGGTCCCCATTGGGCCAATGGTTCATTAATTGGCTCGCCTGCTAATAAGAGTACTTCACTATCTTCAAGGGCTTTAAGATATACGGCATTGCCATCTTGTTGATAGTTTAGCAAAGTCTCTTTAGGCTGTTCAAAACCAGCTTGGCTCTCTAATTGCCCTTTAACAATATATTGTATAGCATTATAAGACTCTGGTACCATTATCCCCGTTTCTGTTCCTTTTTTGATTGAAATCTGTAAGACTAACACCGGTGATAATGTACGAATTGGCCCACTAACCGTTTCATAACTCCCTGCCACTACTTTTATTCGGACTTGGCCATCCAATGATTCTAAAACGGGTATATCAGCGGCTTTGACATCTTGATAGTCCGGCGTAGACATTTTATCTTTTTGCCTCAAGTTCACCCAAAGTTGAATCCCTTCTAGAATTCCTCCTTTTTCTAAAAAAGCTTTGGAGGAACGTTCGCTGTGAATAATTCCCCGCCCTGCATTCATCCACTGCACATCGCCGGCTTCTAAGAAGCCTTCATTGCCTCGACTATCTTTGTGTCTTAGGCCGCCACTATATAAAAAGGTCACAGGTGCAAAGCCTCTATGCGGATGTGGCCCAATGTCCATAGGGTCCCTCCCGGACGCTACTTCAATGGGGCCAAAATGATGCAACAATAAAAAGGGACTGATTTGCTCTACCTTTTGGGTAGGAAGGGCCTGTTTGACAGCAATCCCTCCCATATTGATGGCTTCACTCTTTAAAATATTGGAGATTGTCCGGTATTGCATAGCTTAATATTTAAAAAAATTAGATCTCACCTAACTCCAAACAAAACCGGTCCAAATCATCCATATTCAACATCAACACATCATAAGGTCTAGTAATGCCGTAGGCACTTTGTAATTGCTGCGTTTCCTTTAGATGCAAAATCAAATTATGACCTTCTAGTTCTCCTAATAAAGCCAATTGCCGAACTTTCAAATCTTCTGATTCAAACTTTTTCCTTGTTTTTTCAATCTTCAAAATTTGATCTATTGGAATACGGGTATCTCCAAAAAGACCATACTTTAAATATAGAACACCATCTTGAATAAAACTCTTCCGTCTGGTCAAGGCTTTGATGTGTCCAAATATTTGCAGGCCGGTATAAAGACTTAGTCCAAAAAGAACCCAAGCAACAACTGCATTCCATCGCATCAAAAATAGGTGCAAGACGAAGGTCTCGATAAGAATGATAAAAATAACCGCTCCTAAAAGGGCTAATAACCCACTTTTTTTATAATGAGTAAACCCAGTATTTTTATTTTTCTTCCACGCAAATAATGCATAATAAATCATGGATATTTCTGTCGTAAAAATTTGTGCAACGCGCTCGTTTGGTAAAATGGATCTGGCGCTTTCTAAAAACAACTCATAAAAGTCCCCTTGGGCATTTTCTTGCTCCCGAAAAACCAATATAGCCTTACGGACCCGCCAAAGAATAACAGATAGGACCGTTAACTCCACAACTGGGAAAAGAAACGTTTTGATTAAATCTAAATGGTGATGCAAATTATTAGGCAACAAAAAGGTAGTCAGTAAAACACCAAGGATAAAAAACGGAACAACCGTAATTTTGGGAATGGCTCGTTTTCTTATCATAAAGAAATAAACCAATGGCAAAGTCAAACACAAATCATAGGTAATACCAATGGCTAGTTCTGGATAGTTGCCCAATAAAGGGCTCAAAGATAAATACACAGAACTCAGGACAATCAATAACGGTAAGCCGAAGATTAGTAAGTGCTTTTTTTGCAGGTTAATTGCATTCATAAGGCACGTATTTTAGGGTGGTTTAAAAGCTTACTACTATAACAACAATCGATGGAAAAGGATGCCTTCGTAATCAATTATTTTATTTTTTAAACTAACTAATAATTGTGGGCCGGAAAATGCCGAAGCATCTCCAAAGCAGCGGCAAATTCTGGACTATAATTAGCATCCAAAATTAACTTTTTTTGATTCGGTAATTCAAAAGTAAGTGTTTTGGCATGCAGCAGCATACGAGTTTGATTAAATTCATTTTTCCACAACCTATTTTGCTTATTACAACCATGTGGGCGGTCTCCTATAATCGGGTGATAGATGTGGGCCATATGCTTACGTAATTGATGAAAACGACCATGCTTGGGTTTCAACTCAACCAAACTATACCTCGACGTTTTGAATCCACCAAAAGGTACTGGAACCTCCAATTGTTCAAGTAAGTGATAAGCCGTTTGGGCATCTTGTGTTTTACCTTCGTTTGTTAGTGGGTAATCAATCTCCCCTTGTGCATCAATAAAACCACGAACGATCGCATGGTAGACTTTTTCGACCTGTTGCTCCCGAAACTGTGCTTGTAAATAACGGTTTACTTCGGGAGATTTAGCAAAAAGCAATAAGCCGGATGTCTTCCGGTCTAGGCGGTGTGCCAGATATACTTTCTGACCAATTTGATCCCTAAGCAATTGCAAAGCGAAAACATCCGCATCTCGAGCAATCCTGGATCGGTGTACTAAAAGACCATGTGGTTTGTTAATCACCACAACCGCTTCGTCCTCGTATATAATTTCTAACTGGATAGGCTGGTTTTAATAATAAAAGACTAAATCTGTATTTGGAATTTCCACCCCATTATTCCCGGGATACATGCTATCCATACTGGGCAAATCATCCTGAGTAAGGGTAAAACTTTCTTTTTTTAAAACTTTCGAAGTACCGCCTTCATCACCACATTTTTCTTGTTCAAGTTTATAATCAAGGTTTCCAGTTGAAAGATTGTAATCGAAGGTTTCCCAACTTTCACATGGCACACCGAAGCCCACGGTTGTACCGATAAGTTCCCAGTCTTCATTCTGGAAGCGATAGCGGTGCAGATAGGCCCATTTCTGACGACTACCTCCAAAGTGCTCCAGGACTATACAGCCCCTTTCGATACGCACATCATTTAAAGGATCTCCAAACATTCCTCCGTGTCCGCTTGATAGAATTCCTCCAGTCGTTTTATGCCAAAGCATCCAATTTTCGGGTCCTTTACGAAAAATATGAATTGCTCGTTCTGTCCCCATTTCGGTCTCTATCGGGGTATCATAAATGACGACCTTTTCAGCTTGTCGATCTTTGTCTAAATCTCCCTCGGCTTCTAACAAAACGGTAAATCCTTCTGGAGTTGGGATGGTATCATTAAAAACGATTTTAGCCGGGGCTATTGGTTGCTCAGTTTCAGAGGTGACTGTATCCTTTTTGGGCTGACATGAAAACAGCAGACCAAAACCAAGTATCAAATAACAAAAGCGGATCATAGAAGGTTTTTTTCTTAAAAATCACTTTAGGGTGAGGTGCGATGAGCACCATAACACCTCCCCAAGGTACGCAAAGCCTTCTAGAAAATGGAGGTTCACTTTTAGCTAATTTGCAGGAGTAGCAGGATAATCGGCAGGTAATACAACCTGATAGTCAAAATTCTCAATGAGGCTTTGCCAGTATTTACGATTAGTATTATTTGGGTATTTAACTCGGCCATTCGCCAAATCTGCTCTAATAGATACTAAGTCAATCACTAATCCATGGTCTGGTTTAGCAGCAGCTAAAAATAGTTCATACCGATTGTAGCGCCGTGGATTAGTTTTCAGGAAATCGGTGAGCTGTCCATCCACTCGATAATATCTGGACATCATAGATAGGTGGGTACTTTTTGTTCCATTCTTTTTTGCAATCTCTTGTAAGAGAGACCCCACATCCGGACCACCAATTGGATTTCGAGGTGCATGTAAGCGACCAATTTTTACAAAAAATTTGGGATTAACAGTTTGCTCGCTTGCATTTTGATAGGCTCTAAGGAAATTAGATCGAATGTAATTTAGTCGGTCTTGATGGGAAGCACCACCTTTGTAACGATTATAAATGTCCCAGCTAATTTTTAAATCTTCGATGATTTGTAATGCTAAAGAATCTTGCTCTGTAAAGACGCTAAAAAAAGATTGTACGGCAGGTAGTTCTAGTATTTTTTCAAAAACGGGAATACCTTCTTCAGATTCATCATCTACGATCATCCACTTTTTGATCTCCTCTACTCCTCTTTCTTTCAAAGCTATAATTTCCGAATAATTCGACTTATAAGCTGCAAGACTTAATAACTCATCATACAGGAAAAATACCGCCGAAAAATATTCTTGATCCAAGCCCCAAATCTGCATCTGATACTTCTTGATTTCGCTTAGGAATGCCCCATCTTCTTGATTTTCAAAGAAAGGCAATGGAATATCTCCAATTTCTGGAAAGGCATACTGTTGATTGAAAGCCTTTAATTGGCGGAGTGTCTGTGCGGGGGGATTGGCTATAGCAATTAGTCTACGAGCACTGTGGGGACCAAGCTCGCAGGCGAAATGTTGATAATCAGCAGCCCTTAAGTAAGGAATCAAAGCTTTTGTGAAGTTAGATATTTGAGCAGACCCATGATATTCTCCAAGTATGGTGAATTGAGATTGCTGGATGGCCTTCTTGATCAGAATGGCTCCTGGTCCGTTCAGTCCCTTTTCAGTTAAAGTATAAGTCCTGGTTTTAGTCGCTAAATAAGTTTGATCTAAAATCAGGGTGTCTGTAGCTTGTGCCTTTACAGACCAGGCAAGTACTAAGGATAGGATGATTTGAAGTAATTTCATAATTAAAATTTAACAGATTCATTAAATACTAAGTCCCTGCAAATCAACTAAATGGGATAGTAAAGAAAAACTCCAATCTGTATATC
>CAXIDD010000235.1:0-7715 GCA_964021975.1 uncultured Saprospirales bacterium
GCATATTTGACATCAACTCCATTTGCCTCTAGCATATCGTCAACCTCCTTTACTATTTTTTGTGCTTGGGCAACAGCGAGGCCATATCCTGGAACAAACATAACAGATTGGGAGTAATAGAGCTGAATAGCCAAATCATTGATACTGATTTCCTTAACAATTTCATCCCCTGAGCCACCTGCTTTTGAAGGGCCGGCAGAACCGAATCCTCCAATAACTACATTGAGCAGACTACGATTCATTGCTTCGCACATTAAAACCGTTAATATAGTCCCCGAAGCACCTACTAAGATACCACCGACCAACATGATCTGATTTCCATAAACCAAACCTGCAGCAGCGGCAGATAATCCCGTAAAAGAGTTGAGTAAGGATATCACAACGGGCATGTCTGCCCCTCCAATTGGTGCTACGAAAGAAAGTCCATAAATGAGCGTCACCAAAGTGAATATTATGGCCAAGACCAAGGTGCCATTAGCCCCTTGTAAGTACATAAAAGCACCAAAAATCAAAACAACTGCTAATAATACAAGGTTAATGATTTGGTGCTTTGGTAGGGTGACATGCTTATCTTTGACTAAACCTTGTAATTTGGCATAGGCCAATAAACTTCCTGTAAAAGCGACGCCACCAATTAATAAGGCCAATAATACAATCAAGACCTCCCCACTGCTCATAGTCCGTGCGCCTACGTAGAACTGATTAAGCTCTGCTAATGCTAAGACGACTGCACAGGCCCCTCCTAGACCATTAAATATGGATACGAGCTGTGGCATATCCGTCATTTTTACCTTTTTGGCAGCTAGCCAACCGATGCCACCACCTCCAATCATACCTGCAATAATCCAGATATAATTGTTGTTGCCTTTTTCTAGTGGGATGAACAAGGTAGCAATAATGGCAATCGCCATTCCTAAAGCGGCATAAGTATTACCCTTACGGGCCGTATCCGGTGAACCTAATAGACGAAGACCCCAGACAAAAGCTACTGCACCAATGAGATAAGCTAGATTTATGATGAATGTGATCATGATCTTATTTTTTCTTTTTGAACATTTCTAGCATACGGTCCGTCACTGCAAAACCGCCTACTACATTAATCATTCCTAAGATGATTCCTGCTAGACCTAAACCTAGACTAAAATAATCATCACTCTCCGCTTGCCTTATGAGTAGAATGGCACCAATAATGACCACACCACTAATAGCGTTGGCTCCAGACATCAATGGGGTGTGTAATACGGTAGGAACTTTTGAAATAACTTCAAATCCCAGGATAATGGTAAATACCAGTAAAAAGATCAGCAGATAAGTTGCTGGATCATTAAAAAATTGAAAAACACTTTCCATGATTATTCTGGTTTATAGGAAGGGGTAATCCGAGCACCAGCGGTGATCTCATCATCCATACGGAGCTCTAATTGGCCTTCTTTTGTGATGTGTTTTAGAAAATTATACAAGTTGGTGCTGTACAAGGCAGAAGCATCCTGTGGCATTAAAGCTGCTAAGTTGGAGTTACCATAAATGGATACCCCCTTATGAACCACCACCTGATTGTCTTTTGATAATTCACAGTTACCTCCGGTAGAGGAGGCTAGATCAATAATTACAGATCCAGGTTTCATTTGCTCTACCGTAGAAGCTGGAACTAATAGTGGCGCTTTGCGTCCCCGAACTTGTGCTGTAGTGATGATAACATCTGCTTTGATAGCGCGGGCTTGCACCTCTGCTCGTTGCCGTTTGAGGAAATCTTCAGATTGCTCGACCGCATAGCCTCCAGCACCAGTATCTTCCTTGGCCCCTTCTACTTCTACAAATTTTGCCCCCAAACTCAGGACTTCTTCCTTGGCCGCTGTACGGGTATCAAAGGCTTCTACCATCGCTCCTAATCTTCGGGCGGTGGCAATAGCTTGCAGGCCGGCAACTCCAGCACCTAAGACTAAAACCTTTGAAGGCTTAATACTACCGGCTGCGGTAATCATCATTGGAAAATACCTTGGCAATAAGCGGGCCGCCTCCAATACTGCTTTATATCCAGCCACGGATGCCATTGAAGAAAGGATATCCATAGACTGTGCAAGGGTAGTCCGTGGGATCATATCCAAGCTGAAAGCGTTAAGTTGAGCCCCTGATAATTGCTCTACAATAGTAGCATCATTAAAGGGTTGAAATTGACTAATCAGCCATTGTTTAGAACTGACTTTTTTAAGCTCTGCTTCCCCCAGTGGATCAATACTAACGATGACGTCAGCGTCCTTAAGAATGGTTGATCGATCAAGGACTTGAGCATGTTCCTGATAACTTTCGTCTTGGTAGCTTGCCAAAGCACCGGCACCTGACTCAAT
The DNA here is from genome assembly GCA_964021975.1 of uncultured Saprospirales bacterium. Taxonomy (GTDB): domain Bacteria; phylum Bacteroidota; class Bacteroidia; order Chitinophagales; family Saprospiraceae; genus DATFKA01. The sequence continues at coordinate 2,346 of CAXIDD010000235.1, forward strand.
TAATAGGTCGATACCTAATTGCTTTAATTTCGGTATGGTGTCTGGAATGATGGCAACTCTTTGGTCACTAGTTTCTTTTAAAACGCCTAATTTCATAGATATACTTTCGTTTATGGATAAAGGCTAATTTCTAACCGTGGTAGCGATTAAAATCTAGTTTAGGTTCATTTGAGTTATTGAAGTAATTTTGATTCCCTACTTATTATTTAGCAGAGGCACAAAAATAGAACCTCTATTAGATATAATAGAATCAACAATACCAAAGTATTGAAAATATGTTAGAAAAAAAATTGTAGCACCCCGATTAATGAGGTGCCTATAATATTTTTTCCCTTTACTTCATTTTATCGGCGAAGTGTTTTCTAAATTTATTCACCTTTGGGGTAATAACGAAGGAACAATAAGGGTTCCGATTTCCAACATTATTGTAGTAGTTGTGATGATCTACCTCTGCAGGGTAAAAGGCTTCCATTGGACTAATTTCGGTGACAATTGGATCGTCCCAAATCTTTGGGGCATAATCATCTTTGGCAGCTTGGGCTTCCGCCTTTTGTTGATCATCATGGTGGAAAATAACTGAGCGGTACTGCGGCCCACGGTCATTACCTTGCCGATTCAGGGTAGTGGGATCATGCGTAGTAAAAAATATTTCTAATAATTCTTTATAGCTGATGATGGTGGAATCATAAGTAATTTGAATAACTTCTGCATGATCAGTAGATCCACTACATACCGCTCTGTAATTTGCATTCGTAGCTTTGCCACCAGCATAGCCAGAAACGACATTTTCTACACCTTTTACACGTTGGAAAACGGCCTCTGTACACCAAAAACAACCGCCGCCAAAAGTGGCTTTTTGTATATTCATGAACTGATTTTTTAAATTGGAACTATTAAGATGTGATTAGATAAAAGTCTGTTATATAAGACTGGAAATGTGATTTCTCTCGTCTTTGGGCAAGCCAGGTTTTAAATGTTTTAGGAACATGGCTAAAGCATCTTTTTTAGGCTGATCCAAATGGTATTTGATATTTTTAGTGAAATATTGCTCTAAATCAAATTGCTGATTCGGAAGTGGTAACAATAATAAAAGTTCAGGGATACGGCCTAATCCATACGCTGGTGCCTCGCTAAATTCCTCAATAAAAGTTGCCGGTAAAGCTTTATTACTTACCCAGGCCGCAAAAACAAAAGGTAATCCTGTGAATTGCTCCCAAATAGTACCCAAATCGTAAACAAAAGGGAATCGCTCCTCTAGACCGATGGCACGATCTCCGATAACTAGTGCACCCGTTGTGCCACCAATTTTTTCAATATAACCTTCTTGACTATCCAGTAAATTTGGGGCTAATTGCCAATAATCCCGGAGTAAAATTTTTGTCAATTGAACGGAAGTCCTAGAATGAAAATCAAGGTAAATATCCGTCAGTTTTTCAATGGGTTGATCTGCGTAGAGGCATACCGTTTTAACGGCACCTTCCGTACCAATGCAATAATCTGAAATTAGGTACGGTGTTTTTATCTTAGGAATAGCTGCTACTGGCACTAATGCCAAATCTACTTCTCCCTGGATAAGCTTATCCGCACAAACGGATGGAATATCCGTTTGTAATTCTATTTTTTTAAAAACAGGGTGTTGAATCAAACCATAAATCAATGGTTTGGTATTTAAGTAGCTTACTGCTGTAACTTTTATTTTTTTCAATTGCTGTTATTGTCTTTTTTAACTGAATATTTAATCCATAAATAAAAAGGAATACCGCTTAGTAATAATAAAAATCCCCAAAATACGACTTCCTCACCAGATCCATAAACTGCCCACATGCAGTAAACAAAAGCGAGGGCAGAAAGGATCAAAATATTGATCATACTATAGTCACTTTTTTGTTTTTGCAGGCTTAATAAAAAATAAGCTGCTGTGGAGAACAAATAGGGCGTTAATACCGATAGCGTTGTAAGTAAAGTCATGAATTTAAATTGTGCTACCAAACTATCTGCATAATTGAAAAGCAATAAACCAGAGACCAATATACTACCAATTACCAAGCCTCCAACTGGTGCTTGTTTAGAATTTAGACGTTTAAAAATTTTAGGGAATAAGTCATCCTCTGCAATGGCTAAAGGAATTTGACCTAAGATAAATATCCAGCCATTTAAAGCTCCGAAGGTAGCAATAACAATCCCCCCTGCAATAAAATACCGCATATCTTCACCGCCCATGATGCTTGCTGCATCTGCAAGTGGGGCAGGGGAGTTTTGTAAGGCCTCTGGTGGGATCATACCCATTACGGCTACCGTACACAAAATGTAAATAACCGCAGTCAATAAGGTTCCTAAAACAGTGGCTTTGGGAATGTTTTTACTGGGGTTCTTCATGCTCTTGGCTGGAATCGTAGCACTTTCAAACCCTAAAAAGGCATAAAGTGTGAGTGTGGCGGTCGCACTTATGGCAACCCAGGTAGAGGTGCCACTTTGGTTAAATGGTAAAAAGTTTTCTAATTTGAAAAAAAAGAAACCACCTATGATTACGACTAATAGGGGAATGATTTTTAATAAAGTGGTCAGAATTTGTACAAAAGCTGTCTCGCGAATACCTCTGGTATTAACCCAAGTCAGGAACCAAATAGTTGCAAGGCCTGTCAAGACCGCCAGGTAACGATTAGCGGCTAATTCTGGAAAAAAGACACTTAATGCTCCTACGAAAGTTACTGTAATGGCTGCATTAGCTGTCCAAATCGAAATCCAATAGCCCCAGGCAATCAAAAATCCTAAGAAATCACCAAAGGCAACTTGGGTAAAGGCATAAGGTCCGCCGTTTTTATGAGAAATATTTTTACTGAGCCGACTAAAAACCAGGGCCAAACAAATAGATCCAATGGTTGTGAAAAGCCAGCCCAATAAACTGATGCCTCCATAAAAAGATAGCGCTGCGGGTAGTAAGAAGATACCTCCACCAATCATGTTCCCCATGACCAAACTAGTACCTGCCCATAGCCCCATTTTTTTAGATTCATCCATATAATTACCCTAAGTTTGTTAATTTACTGACTAATATAGGATTAATATTATGAGTAACAATTTTTACATAGACCCTGATATTAGACAAGCACATACCTTGCCGCCTAGTTTTTATAAAGACCCTGCAGTATTCGAGCGAATTAAAACCAATATCTTCTTAAAGTCTTGGCAGTGGATAGGAGATGTGCAACAAGTGCCTATGGCTAACTCGGTTGCTCCGTTTGTTTTGTTGCCGCATTTTTTAAATGAACCGATGGTACTCTCTAAAGATGCTGATGAAGAAATCCATTGTTTGTCCAATGTCTGTACGCACCGAGGTTTTCAGGTGGTTCAACATCCTGGGAAATGCCGAAAACTAACTTGTTTGTATCATGGTCGACGTTTCAAAATGGACGGGAGCTTTGAGTATATGCCAGAATTTAAAGAGGCCAAGGACTTTCCGAGGCCTTGTGATGACTTATATCGTTTCCCACTAGAAAAATGGGGACCTTTTTTATTTGCAGGATTGAACCCAACTTTTGATTTAAAACAGGTTTTTGCCAAGATGGAAGAGAGAGTAGGATTCTTACCTTTAGAGGCTTGTGTTTTGGATACTAGTCGTTCGAAAGATTACTTAGTACACGCACATTGGGCTTTGTATTGTGATAATTACTTAGAAGGCTTTCACATCCCTTTTGTGCACAATGATTTGAATGATGTATTAGATTATGGAGCTTATAAAACTGAAGTATACGATTATTGTAACCTACAAATCGGCTATACAGAAGATGCGGTTGATGTATTTAATTTTCCAGAAGGGCATCCCGATTATGGTAAAAATGTAGGAGGCTATTATTACTGGGTTTTCCCCAATATGATGTTTAACTTTTACCCTTGGGGAATCTCTGTAAATATTGTCAAACCCATTGCTCCAAACCGGACGCGTGTTTCTTTTTTAAGTTATGTTTACAATGAGCAAAAGTTGGGGGACGGTGCAGGCGCTGATCTCGATAAAGTAGAAAGAGAAGATGAATTTGTAGTAGAAGGGGTTAACCAAGGCATCCAATCTGCCTTTTATAAGGCAGGACGTTTCTCTCCAAAAATGGAGCAAGGTGTGCATCATTTTCACCGCTTGCTAGCTCAGCATGTGAATGATGAATAGGACCAAAGGATTAGGATTCCTCCAAGTGGCTTAAATCATTTTCTAATTTAAAGTGGAACAAATCTGGTTGATAATTCACTAAATATAATCCAGTATTTGCGTGTGGAAATTGGTCCATTTGATGCAACTCAACTTGATTTAAGATCGTCATTAAACAGCGCATGGCACGGCCGTGGCTACAAATAAGAAGATTAGATTCAGATCGTGCCTTTAAATGCCCGACAAAGTTTCGTAGTCGGTCACTCAATTCAAAAGCACTTTCACCGCCGGTAATACGCGCATCATAATCCCCTTGTTGCCAAGCTTTAGTCATGGCTCTATATTCGGCCATCATAGCTGGACTACTTTTTTTACCTTCATGAATACCCCAGCCCATTTCGTTGATTTCGGCAAATTGCTCCCAAGGAAGGCCATCTTCAATAAAACCACTCATCGTTTGATGGGTCCGGACCAGTTTGGAGGTCAATACCACATCAAAGTCAATACTTTGATATTTCTGATAAAAAGCTTGGGCTTGTTGCCTACCTGTATCATTTAAACTGGAGTCCACCCCGCTTCCCTGTACGATGTGCTGTTTGTTGTAATCGGTTTGTCCATGTCGGACGATGTAGATATTTTTGTGCATTTGTTCAATTGTCGATGTATGAAATTTTTATTTCGACCAATACTCAGGAGAAACAGGATTTTCAGGATTAATGAATTTACAAATTACTGTTCTTTTGCTAAAACAACTTCTAATTGTTTTTTACAAATTGGTTTTGAAGATTTTATTGAGATAATTGAAGGATATAATTCTGCGAATCCTCAAATTTTGTAAATCCTGTTTCCTATTCAGGAAGCAGTAAAATGTTTTAGATAACTCAACAACTCCTTACTTAACCACCGGTAAACTCACATAACCTCTAAACTGCTTATCCTCAGGAAAGACATGGTCTGTATAATCCTTGACAACTCCATATAAAGTATCTCGTTCTATTGGCTGGCGGTCCACTCGGCGAATCAGATTCACCAAATCTTGGGTGCTAAGCGCTGGATTCTGTTCTTCAGATCCGGCCATGGAGTAGATTTTGGTCGTATCATCGATGGTGCCATCTATATCGTTGACGCCAAATGCTAAGGAAAGCTGCGCGGTACTGCGTCCGATCATAGGCCAGTAGGCTTTGATGTGCTCAAAATTATCCAAATAGATGCGTCCTATGGCATAGTTGCGG
>CAXIDD010000236.1:0-7682 GCA_964021975.1 uncultured Saprospirales bacterium
AAACTACTTCCTTTGCCTAAATCGCTTTTTACATCAATTTGCCCTTTGTGGGCCGTCATAATAGCTTTAACATAACTCAAACCTAAACCAAAACCTTTGATATCGTGTAAATTACCAGTATGAACGCGATAAAACTTATCAAAAATATGTTTTTTGGCTTCTTTGGTCATACCAAGTCCATTATCCTTTACTATAACTTCAACACCGTTGGGTACATTGCGTGTATGCACGGAAATTTCTGGGTTTTCCGGCGAATATTTATTGGCATTGTCTAATAAATTGTTGATGACATTAGAAATATGCGTTGCATCTCCTTCAATAATAGGGCTCGTAGCTTGTAAATCAGCTTTGGCGGTGCCATCGCGTTTTTCTACCTGTAAACCAATATTCTCAACGGCTCGTTCAATGACTTCGTGTAGATTAATTGGACTTACTTTTAATCCAAAGTCTTCTTTATCTAATAAGGCCATTTGCAATACCTTTTCAACCTGGGCATTCATCCTTTTGTTCTCTTGCTTAATAATTTTAGCAAAGCGGCGGACCTTTTCGGGGTCTCCAGAGATTTTAGGGCTAACCATACTGTCGGAGGCCAGAGAAATGGTGGCAATGGGTGTTTTAAATTCGTGGGTCATGTTATTAATGAAATCCGTCTTCATTTCAGATACCTTTTTTTGTCGAAAGACAATTTTAAGGGTATAGAAAAAAGAGAATAAAATAATCCCGGTACATACAAATAATCCTAAAATACTTTGTAACAATGAAGACCAAATAATAGTAGACCGATTTGGAAAAAAGAGTCGGATTTCACCAGAGACAATTTCTTCTTTTGGGAAAAGGGTCACTTTAAGATCTGTATTGTAAAGGTTCTTTTCAGTCGTTTCATTTGGGTTGCCACTCGGGCGTTGGTCCTCAATCAAATAGTGACCATCTTCAATCACAAAGGCTTGCTTCTCGGCAGAGTAAATACCATAATGGTACTCATATCGAGCATCTTTGGCCGGATTAATATTTCGATTGGTAAAGGATTTTTTTATGACCATATCTAAGAACTCGGGATCAATCCGTTGTTCTAGGTCTCGATTGTAATAGTTGCTGTTGTTGTATAAAGCCCTTAGTTCGGGATTTATTAAAAGCTCATCAAACAAGGCTCTTTTGTCATCTCGTATACGTAAGAGGTCAACACCATAATTGAGTAAGGTAGAAGAGTTGCGTTGTACATACCGTGTTTGAAAGCCGGACAAGGAAGAGCTGATTTCGTCTTGGCGCTCCTTTTCTTTTAAAGCCTCGGCCACTTCATTCATGACTTCGGCGACTTGCAGCTCAAATTGGCGTTCATTTTCACGTTTAGCGTCCACAATTAAAGATACCTGCAAGAGGAATACCCCAATTACGGCAGCACTCATCAAGATAACAATTAACCAAATCGTCTTTTTATTCATCGGTGGACAAGGTGAAAAAAATGATCATTAAACTTTAGCGAGCCTATTCCTTACTTCCATGCAAACCATTGAAGCTTAGGCTTTTCAAGTCTTACAAAAGTAGAGAATCTTGGCGCATTGAACTTCACTTTAACAGAGATTTAACCGGCAAGGGCCTAAAGCGGTACTTAACGGTTCATTTTCAAACACTTAAGCGTGCCAAGTGGTTCTAATGCACATTCAAATATGTTAATTAACTAATAAAAAAGCAAATGAACGGCAATTAGCTTCTTTTTAGGCCAGTAAAAAACGGATTGTCAAATAAGCTGACAATCCGTTTTCTTTGATTTTTATAATCGCTTAGTTCAGCGAGAATCTAGCCACAACTCCACCCGCAGAATCTGTCCGGGGATAACCCGCAGAAGTCTTCGGTTCTACTCTCCGATAATCGAAGAATAAACGTAAAGATAGTCGTTGATTAACCTGATATTCGGCAGCCGGTGAAATACTCAAGGAGTAATTACCACGGGTTGGTTCCACAATCCCTTGATCTAGAATATGATTAAACGTTACATCGTCGGTAAGCCTGAAATCAAAACTAATATCTAGATCTTGTCCCTGTGATTGTCCTCTACCTCTACCACCAGTTTGTCCGGGTGTTCCAGGTGCAGGCGTATCTCTTCGTCGCTTTTTATTCTTAGCACTACCCGTTAAGAATGGAATATCTAGGTTGCGGATTAAATAGCCGAAACCAATAACCATTTCTGTAGATTGGGCTTCACTAAGCTGATTGCTCACGAAACTCATAGCCAGGGTCCGGGTTTTTTTATAGTCAACATTAAAAGACATCCCGTTCTGAAGGGTAGCATCAACGGCAATTAAAGGCTGGAAGCCTTCTGAAATCACGACTTCTGGTATCTCCAATCGCGGATAAAAGTTTTGGTTCAATTCGTTAATGGCTCCATTGGTCTCAACGGTTCGTAAGAAGTCCAGGCCAGTATTAAACCTATTGACGGTAATATTTGATTTATAGCCATGCCTCAAACTAAAGTTTCGGAAAAGCTCCGCAAAAAGCGGAATCCTGGAAAGTCCATTGTAGGTCAAATTCCAATTGAACGAAGGCAATAAGTCAAAGACACTTAGTTGGACATTATCGGGGTCTTCTCCTCGATAAGCAGATAGGAAGGCTGGTATCAAAACATCCTGCTGAGTTCGGCCATAGCCATCTGTAAACCCTTGTGCCGCCAAGATCGGATCATCGTGCAGTATTGGGCCACCAATACGCTGTGAAATAATGGCTCGGTTGTTCTCAAAAGTAGAGAAGAGCTGCGTAATCTCCGCGCGATCATCCATGAAGAGCGTATTCAGAGCAGAATAGGTCATATTCAATTGTCCAAATTTTTTCGGGACGGCGTGTGCCAGACGGTCACTCCCACCAATGGTATCTTTAAAGAACTCTGAGTGATCCTCAGTCAAGGTCCGATTCATGTCTAGCTCAATCCTGAATTCTCGGAAGGGCTCCAGTGTGACCCGAGCATCGTATTTTTGTGTGAAAGTCTGAATGACTTCCCGGTTGACATAAACGGAGCGAGATAACCAACCTTTTTCAGCCGCCTGGTGGAGCCAATCTACTTCTGTATAATACTGACTTTCATCCAGTGATCGAATCTGAGGTTGATATCCAAAAATGAAATCAAGGCCAGGGGCTGTAAGACTGCTGTTGCTACCAAAAAACTGAGCCTGGGGTAAGAAACTTGGAACAACCGTAGTCCAGGATTCTGAATAATTAAAACGAGCCTTTCGGAGTGACATTAAAGGTCGAATTAAGACCCGCTCAATAGTACTTGGACCATCTCGTTTTCTCTTTTCCTTTTTATCTTCCTCCTCTTCTTCTGCTTGTCCATTGGCAGGTGGCCTCCGAGTTGGCGTACTACCAGGTCTGGTGCGAGAAGCCGCTGAATTACCACGGTTGATCTTAGCTAAATATGGTATTTTATTATAAAATCCTTCAAAGTTAAGGTCCGCATTGATCTGAAAGTCTTGGGCATTTTGAATGACATTACCTAGGGAGTCTGCATTCAAAGCTGCGGCAGACCAAGTATAATCTGTCTGATATTGTCCCCTGACGGTTACCCAATCCATGAAAGGCAGGTAATCAATCGGAAGGGTATAGTTGACATTCAAGTTGTGTCGGAAGTTTTTGGTCCGACCAAAATTTTGCACATTATTCCAGATGCTATCTTTACGTATTTGGCGAATGTCGCTAAGTGTTAAATTGGGGTCTTCTACCAAATCAGCTTCATTGGGTTCATCAATTACACCTTGATTGGTGGCACCATAACTGATGTTTAATCTTTTGGTAAGGTCCCATTGCAAATCGTAGTTGCGATCCCAGGCAAAGCGTTTATTATAGAAGGTACTAAATTTATCTTCCAAGCCTGTAAAGCGATACTTAGTCGTGGTGAATTCTCGATCAATTAGTGTACTAAATGTAAAGGAGTTGGGGAGTGGATTGATATTGATTTCGGATAATAGCTTAAGGGAATTGGTCTTTATAAACTTAAAGGGCTCCAAGTATTTCACCTGTCGAGAAAACTGGTAATCCAAACCACCTAAATATTGCTGCTGTTGATCCGATTCAATTAGAGGGTCACTCCTTTCGGTCTCCGTATAGGAATAGGATAAACTGACGTTTTCAATATCCCAGGGTTTGGGTTTTTTACCTCGGCCCGTTCGTTCTTTACCTACATTAGTGAAGTTAAAACTTTTGATGTTTACCCGATCTTGGGTGACATTTCGAATAGAGTCCTTTTCAAATTGTGTTTCGGCATTCGCAATTTGATCTTTTAAAGGTACATCTAAATCATAGGGATCAAACTCTGGTGTACTCGTCGAGTTAGAGATTTGGCCATAAAAAGGTAGACGAACTCCCCAGTTGTCTGGGAAAAAGTTACCCAATTCAAAGTTGGCTGCTAAGTCATAACCAAAAATATCTTCTCGGCTTCGTTCTTGGACTTTTTGATCCAAAGCACCAAAACCAATGCTACTGTAATTACCCGCTAAGGTAATGTTACCAAAATCTGCGAGCTGCATATCTACTCTGGCAATTGCCGCAACACCGCCACGTTCATCAAGCCCCGTTAAGCGAAGCTCATTGGCCCAGATCTCTGCGTTGACCGCATTGGTTTGTCCACCTTCGCGGTTTCGAATACCAATCATCGCTACTTTAACATCCCCAAAGTTGGGGTTGCCTCGTACGCGGAGGATATCTGGGAACCGTTTAGTTTGTTCTACCAATTCCTTGACGTATTCTTCGGTCAGAGTTGCTGTTTGATCCGCATTTCGCTCTAGCTTAAGGTCTTTTAAAAGCGCCAACTCAATGTCAAATTCATTCTCAGGTTTCCATACCTCTAATTTGTAAGAATCTTCCTGTGGTAAACCTTCTAAAGAATCTGGATCCGAAAGTACCAATGGTACTTCATATTCATAATAGTTATTGACGAAATCTGTCCCCATTCTAATGAAAATGGACAGGTCTCCATCTTCAATTTCGGGGCCTTCCAAGGCTTCTGCATGCACGAACATTTTTAAGCGTTCATAGACCCGGAAATTGAAGTTAATGTTTTTGAAAACCGCCTTTTCTTCTCCCTCACAGAGTCCGTTTACAATCATAGTCAACGATTGCTCATTCTGTAGGGTATTGAAAACACCAAGCGTTTGCTCCCGTTGAATATCTCTTGGTAAGGTATAGTTAAAGGGTTGACGGTTACTATTCTCTTCAATATTGACTGCATCAACATCTAGGGTAGTAAAGGCATCACAAGGTACTGGATTGGGCTCTGGCGAAATGTCTTTAGTATATTGACGCCATTGGTTTCTAACCAACTCCAGGCGCGCAAAACGCAAAGTAACGGGGGCTTCAAATTCATTCAAGTACATCCGGATAAAGCGGATAGAACGGAAATCTTTAATACCACCAACTGCTTTTTTCTGATTGCCATTAAGTGGAATACGGAAACGGTACCAAACCCGATTACCATCTGGACTTTCGATACGGTCCGTCACAAAAGGTGTCCGGTTTTGATCAATTTCTCTAGGGTTCGTTGGATCCGCGCGTAAAGGAATTTCGTATTCAAAATAGGATTCTGCCTCATTCAAACTGTTATCGAGGTTCATATCCTCGTTATCAGGTATATTGGTTGCAGAGTTTAAAGTATTACCACCTGAGTTGGCCTGAGAGTTTCCTTGCGGATTGTTAAAGTCTCGGTAACGAGTCAAGATATTATCTGCGGCTGTAAAACTTGGATCCCTGAAATAGCGGAAGTTATCACCCGATGGATCATTATTCAAAACATTGTTTACAAAAGTAGGGTTAGCCGCAGCTACTTGATTCAGGTAATCCCGGAATAAAATACGCTCACCTGCATCATCCAGACCATCCAAACCAACATCTTGTGCGGCGCGGTTTTCTTCCTCATTATCAAAGGCTCGGGTGATCTGTTGGGCAACAGGCACTACAGAAACATTGGTCGTATCTACTCTCCGATTAGGATTCGTTGGGGCTGGAAGTCCGTTTTCAAAGAATTTACGGGAATCCCGTTGAATATCCTCAGAGATATTCCCCAGGTTAATATATAGTTTTCCTTCTTTTTGTTGGACATTTGGTGCTGGGTTCTGAGGAGATTCTGGGTCCAGAAAAGGACTAAGCATCCAGAATTCCAAAAACTCGATATTAGCAGATTGGAAATCATTATTTCTTAAGGCACGCATCACACCACCCCATCGGGAAGAAGGGTCGCGTAGGTTAATCTCATCACCGACAATCTCAATCCCTTCGGTAAATCCTGGATAACCGCCTGGTACATCAAAGTTATAAGGCCCCCTTTCATTAGGGAAAAAGGAAAGATCCAGGGTCTGCACATTGGGTAGCTGGGTCGGAGCTACTTGTATATTTGGGAATACCTCTGTTTGTGGGACAATACTCGTGTAGGGATTGGTTCTGTCTTCCTGACTACGAATGTTTTGATCAATCCGATACCAACTTAATTTGGCACGGTTGGCACCGTGACGAACATCATTCACCAAGGATGCTTCGGGGAAGAGCGGATTGTTATTCTCTGCATCATTCTGCGGAGCACTCGCTAAGAACCAATTCAATACGGGTTGTCGAAGATCAAAAGTATTGGCTGCGCCCTCAAAATCATCGAGGTAAACGACTCCTCCTTTGTCATTACTGGTTTGGTTGATGGCTCTAGAGTGCCCTGGTTTGAGCGCTGCAAACTCGGCATTTACAGAAACGCTAGAAGGAGCTTTAGTGGACAGTCCGGGTATTGCATCTACCGCTCTGGTTAGCCAAGGCGCATCTTTATTTAGCGTCAAATCCATCCCATAAATACTATTGTTAATAGGATCATCTCCAATATTTACTTTTTGGGTGAAAGGCCGTTCAAAGAGCTTCAGCCAAGTAGCTCCCAGGTTGAAATCATCCCCAATCCTATAATCTGCTCGAACCCCGAGCATGGTTTTGGTTTGAAATCCAAACAGCGTATTGTCTTCAAAAGATACATTAACCGGAACCCCAGAATTGAGAATCGCATCATTCAAGATCCGTACCCTTCCGATGTTATAGTCAATTTCATAATCCGTACCTTCTCGTAAGACCTGTCCTCCAGCCGTTACCCGCACAGAACCTTCGGGAATATTGAAGGCACCTAGTGATATTTCAGATGTGACCGAGGATTTATAGCTACCCTTGATGACAAATCGATTTTTTTCTGGAAACTCTCGGGCTCGAAAGACCGTTGAATCATATAGCTCCTGGTAGAGGTATTGATCCCTAAATTGGGGTTCTAATTCTTTAGACAAAGAACTACCAAAGGGCTCTAGGACCGGGAACATGACCCGTCCATTTTGCAGATTAATGGTCAGTCCGGGTACAAAGTCAAATATACCATCTGGTTGGGGATCTCCCTGTATGTTGAGTTGATCTAAGTTGAAGACACGTAATAGCGGTACACCAGTTAAATCACCAGCACTTGGTAAGAAACGTTTTTTACCTTTTCCTGCATCATCATACAATACTTCGAGTCGGAAATCTTTTTGGCTTACCTGAAAAGCACCAATAGAATAAACGTTTTTCATCATCAAGTCCCAAGCAGGCACATCCGGACGTTGTGTGGTACTTTTTAGCATTTTTACGTAAAGTACATTCAAGGAGGAATCGGGCTGAGTACTTTCCGTATTTATCGAAAGCTCACCAACTTT
>CAXIDD010000237.1:0-7654 GCA_964021975.1 uncultured Saprospirales bacterium
AGCCTTGAATATTTTCACCAAATCAGCCATTTTATTGACCGCTTCCGGCTGACCAATTATTCGTTTGTCAAAGAAATCATAAAGTTCTTGCTCGTCTAAAAACTGCTCGTCTCGAAGGAAAATTTCTGGCAGACCGGTTTCCTTAGCGAAGGTTTCAATTACTAGTCCGGTATCAACTGTTTGCCGGTTTTGGACTTGTGCTGCACCAACGCATTGCCCTAAAAATTTAATGCCCTTTCCAGGAAAATTTTCATAGGGATAATATCTATTCAGCAAGCGATAAGCAGTATCCAAAGCCGTATTCTCTAATTCGATTCTCAAGTTCCTAGCACTATATTCTGCAAATTTCCGATGAATGGAGAGCACTTGTTCGTCTGAGAGTTCCTCTAAACGGACGACCTGAAAAGATTCAACAAAATTGGGCAATAGACGGCGCATACTTTCCAGCTCTTCTGGAGTGGCTTCACTGATTATTTGTAATTTTCCTTGTTGTAAGTAAGGCAGGAAAAAGGAAGCTATACTTCCTTCCGGACCTTCGCCACCTAATTCTAAAAGTTTAATCAGAGACACCACCCAAAGGATGCCATGAGCCGCCTCTAATTCCGCGACCATCTGTTCACAAGTTTCTTCCCATTCTCCCAAGTATTTTGCGCTTGCAGTAATCCGTTGTGGTAGAATTCTCCAGAAAGTAAGTTGATAATTCCATGAACGAGTTTGATTGATCATTTTTTTGATCGATTGCTGTAGAACCGCACTTTTACCACTTCCAGCGGTCCCAACAATCATTAAATTGGATCGAGTTTGCAAGATTTTTTCGACAATTTCATCTACTTCTTTTTCTCTCTCCCAGGCAGCATCAGGCCCTTGATTCATAGCCTTTTGTACCGATTTAGGAAACGGGTAACGATCCGTTAATTTATTTAAGGTATCGTAACTACGTCGGTATAATTCATGCCCCCACTCAAACTCATCATCTTCTTTAACTCGGAGCAACACAAAATCCAGTTTAGGGTTTTGGTAACGAAGCAATTGGAAGATATGTTCTGGCTGAAACTGATTCAACTTGGCATTGGCCAAATGCACTGCCAAGGGCTCTAAATGTTTGGCCTCGTAATAAGGGAATTCATTATCAAAAAGGGGAAGATAACATTCATAATAACCGTATATCGTCTCTCCATAGATAGCAGGTACGGGTACATTCAGACTATAAGGGAGCGGATAAACACCATTATCATCTCGAAAAGCAGGACGATAAGCTACGTTCAGCAACTTTAATTTAGCCTTCCGAAGCCGGACATCAGGATAGTCTTTATATTTACGGTATTCTTTTTTGAGGTGGTTGAGTAACTTTAGTTTGAGAGATTCTAAGTCTCCTGCCATTGTCTCGTAGGTAGTACCTACTAGCTTTCCAAGGAATTTATCCTCTGCCAACTCAAAATAAACCAATGGGTATTTTATTTTTTCCATAGGGTTGCTTAAAACGTCCCCTAAATAACGATTAAAATATTACTTATTAGACTTTATTCTAAACAATTTCGTATAGCCCAAAAAACATCTTTTCATCTCACTCCTCGCCTGCCTGCCGAAGCCTCGATTGAAATAAAAATCTTATTTTTTTGACTTATAGTACTGTTTTAGAATAAAGTCTATTAAAACTTGTTTAAAAAGAAAGTACTTGAAAATCAAAGCTTACCTTTTTTTGTAAGCGTTTTAACTCGCTTCCATTGAACAAACTTGCAATCGAAGCGAGGGCATCCGCATCTTGACAACGATCTGCAATAACGGATACCAGCTGATGTCCTTTAATACCAAAGCCTATTTTGGGATCAATGATATGACTATACCTTATTCCCTTATGTTCTAGGTATTGATAAGAAGCTCCAGAAGTTGCGATGGATTGATTGACTAAACTGTAAACTTGCTCATTGGGCAATTTGATAGTCCAAGTTTCTTGATTTGGTGGTGGCGCACCTACTCGAATATCTCCGCCACCATCTACGAGGATAGCATTGATTCCTTTTTGTTCTAAAAATTCAAATAGATAATCAACAGCATACCCCTTAGCAATACCGCCTAAATCTAATCTCATTCCGTTTTTTTTCAAAAAAACAGATTGCTCGTTTAAGCATAGCCAATGATAATTAACCTTTTTCTTAGCTACTCTAATTTTTTTGGCATTAGGAAACGTTTGTCTCCGAAAAGCCTTGCGCCATAATACACTTAATGGTCCAATAGTAACATCAAAAGCACCCTTTGATACTTGGGAAAAATATTGAGCCCGAGAAAGCACCTCAAACAAAGGCTCGCTGATGGGAACCCATTGTTTCGAAGGATGGCCTAAATGAATCTGATTTAATTCACTATCCGAATCATAATCGCTCATCATTTGGTTGAGCAGGTCCAACTGCTTCCACGATTGATCCAACCAATTGGCGGCAGCTAAAGTATCTTCGACGTAGACAATGATTTTCCACTGAGTACCCATTTGCTGATGCTCGGCACTCATTCTGTAAAAAGAAGTGGTGGTTTGCCCTTGCAAGGAAACACAAACCACCAGACTGTATATAAAGTATTGAAGTGTTGAGTTTAGAAAGTGTTGAATATTATTAAAATCCATAGTTTAAGTAATTCAATAACTCAACAATTCTCTAAGTCACCAATTGAGGCCGTTAAACCACTTTTGTTTGTCCAGGAATGGCAATGGGGTAATTCCCATTGGCATCGGGCATAATTTGTGGTTTTCCAGACCAAGAATAGGCTGTAGGACTCAAATCTATATTAGAAGCTATAGCATCATCCCAGGTCACAATTTGGCCAGAATAAGTAGCCATCCTCCCAAGAATTGCGGTCATGGTACTTTTGGCGCCGTGTTCGGCATCGGCAAACTTATATTCTCCATCGGCAATTGCTTTGAACAGGACATTGTGTTCTACCTGATAAGGGTTGGGATCTTTTTTAGCATTATACTTCATGATTGGATAACCACTTTTTGTAAGGAGTACTCCAGGTTTTGGTGCGGAGCCATTTGTCCCTTGGAAGGACTCCGTTACTCGATTGGCTACCCCTTTCCAATGCCGGCATTGACTAAACATCCTGCTACCATCTTCGTATTCAAATTCTATAAAATGATGATCAAATATCTCTCCATGATCTTTTCCTGTACGCATTCGGCGTCCACCCATACCGTATGCTTTCACCGGAAAGGCATCCTTGACCCAATTGGCTACATCAATATTATGAATATGCTGTTCGTTAATATGGTCACCACAAAGCCAATTGAAGTAATACCAATTACGCATCTGATATTCCATTTCCGTCTGTCCTGCTTCCCTTGGTCGTACCCAAACGCCGGCACTATTCCAATAAACGTGAGAAGTGACAATATCGCCAATTACGCCTTCTCTCATACGTTCCACCCATTCGGTATAGATTTTTTGGTACCGTCTTTGTAAGCCAACAACGACATTTAATTTTTTAGCTTTAGCTTTTTCGGCTGCGGCCAAAACCCTACGAACACCAGGCGCGTCTACCGCCATTGGTTTTTCCGTAAAAATATGTTTCCCAGCCTCCACAGCTGCTTCAAAATGAATGGGTCGGAATCCTGGCGGAGTTGTTAAGATCACTACATCAACCAAAGGTAAAACCTTTTTATAGCCATCAAACCCAACAAACTTATGTTCTTCAGGTACCTCCAACATACCCTTTACATCAAGTGGTTCTCCTGAAGACCAGTCTGTGTATTCCTTTTCGCTAATTTGTTGGTAACATTTGTCTAAACGATCCCTGAAGGCATCTGCCATCGCCACTAATTTGACGTTTTGTCCAGAGGAAAGTGCTTGTACGATGGCTCCTGTCCCTCGACCTCCACAGCCAATCAGGCCAATTTTTATGGCATCATCTCCGTCAATATGTGCTTTTGCCGCTAAGGTGGAAGACATCATTACGCCTCCAACTGCCAGAGAAGATGCTTTGACAAAAGAGCGACGGTTCATGTTTGTTTTTTTATCCATTTTACTGGTTTTATTTGTTTCTAATCAATAATTGCTTTATTAAAATAGGCTTCTATCTCTTCGGGGGAAAATTCACCAATAGGCCGTACTACTCGGAAGCCTACAAATGGAGAATCGGGGTTCCACCAAATACTCTTTGGGACTTGAGGATCTCTAGCCTGCCAGGCAGGATTGGAAGGTATCCGGTAAGCGCAGCGACAAGCACTAGCATCATCATCATAAGCACCTCCCCGAACGGTGCGTCGGTATTTGCCTCTGGGCTGACTTTGTAATTTATGAGGTTCTTTAGGATTTATGACCTTAGCCCAATCAGCTTGATATTGATCAGCTGTATACTCGGCTAAATTTCCCAGCATATCATATAAGCCAAATGCATTAGCTTCTTTTGAACCTATCTTTTGATATTTTTCGTCTGAATTGTCAAAAAACCAGGCATGATCTTCAAGCTCAGACTCATCGGCTCCAAAATAATAGGCGGACTGACTTCCAGCACGACAAGCATATTCCCACTCCACCTCAGTTGGCAAGCGGTAAAAATTTCCTGTCTTTTGATATAGCCATTCACAATATCTGAGCGCAGCCTGTTGGGTCATAGAAGCTGCTGGATAACCTCCTCTACTTCCCATCCCGTAAGTAAAATCTATATAAGGCGGAGATGGACGCGTCACTGCATCTGTTTGGTAATCATCCTTAAGGGAGCTTTCATTTCCATCAAACTCTCGATCTCGGAAAGGTAAATATTGATCAAAAGTAATTTCATAGGCACTCATGTAGAAGGCTTCCATTTCTATCTCTTCAGACAAATGCTCATTTTTATCCCGACCATCTTCATCTGCGGGACTTCCCATCTTAAATGTTCCAGCAGGGATGGCCACCATTTTAATTTCAAATGCTGTACCTGGTATTTTTTCTTCATAAGAACCCGTCTGTGCTAAAAGGTAAGGCGAAAAAGACAACATTATGAATAAGGTAAAGTAAAACTTAGAGCCCATTAATTTTGTATACTGATGAATTCGTAAAATAAAAAGAATTAAAAGAATTCCGGCTCTATTTCATCATTATTCCCCCTTAGTTGAGTATTTATTCTTTACTTTCTTGAGTTTGTTTTTTGTAGGCCGCTGGAGTCAGGCCTGTTATCCTTTTGAAAACGGAGTAAAAGCTAGACTTGGAACTGAAGCCCGCTTCATAACCGATGGCGATTAAGCTGTATTGCTGAAAAGCTTCATCTTGAATCATCCTTTTGACGTCACCAACCTTTAGTTCATTGATATATTCCGATAAATTTGTCGTAAAGTATTGACTAAAAATTTGAGAAAAATAGCCACTGCTTATCCCTAATCTTTCAGCAATTATAGCTCTATTCAGCTCAGGATCTCGGTAAAGATGCTCCCTGCTCATCAATTTTATAAAGCGCTCTATGTATAAATTTTCAGGAAGGCTTTGATTTGAGGAAGACTCTTCTTGAACAACAATTGGTTCTTTTTGATTGAGAATAGCTCTAATTTCTATCTTTTGCTCCGCCAATCTGAATTGATAAATTCCACGATAGCTGGCCCAGAAAAATAGAAAACAGATCCCCGCAAAAAGATAATTTAATAAATCTAAGCTTGCGTATATATCGGTAATCACGTCAAGAATCCAAAAAAAGATTAGCACATTTGCAAATAGCCAAAACTGCAAAAACCACTGTTTTCGATAGGCTAAATCTGGTTTTGGCTGATAAGACCGGATCAATAAAAATGCCCAAATACTCATCGATATAGTAAAGATCACAGTCCCCAGATATTCCCAAAAATAATAAGTTTCTATGGCCGATTCATTCGCTTTAGCACCTATATTAATGAGGCCAAACTCTACTTCCAAGTCAATCAGTGTATTAATTAGGGCAGCAACAATGAAGGGCAAAAATAACCAATACCGCTTTTGGGATTTTGATAAAGGGTGATCTGCTGAATAGGCAAAATAAAATAGGAAAGTCACTGGAAAGAGATATTCCAGCATAATATCATTAATGAATATGATTAGCTTATTTTCAATCCCCACTCGCAAAAATAAATTAAGAAAACTGATGGTGGTAAGAAGCAAAATGGTATACGAAAAATATTGATTGCCTTTGCTTCGAAAGAACTTCGATAACAAAGTAAGGGTTCCCAAAAGGAAGCCTTGGGAAATACCAATAATGAGAATAATAAGAATTATGGGTGTGTCCAAAACTACATTTCTTTTCTTATTTGATGGATGTAAAGAGTAGTTCCCCTATTGCTTTGGTTCAATAAAATCCCAAAGATTACCATAAAGGTCTTTAAAAACACTCACCGTTCCGAAGGATTCTTCCGAAGGAGGACGAATGAATTCGACCCCATCGGCTATCATACGATTATAATCCCTCCAAAAATCATCGGTATATAAAAATAAGAAAACACGACCACCAGTCTGGTTCCCAATCGCTTTTTTTTGCTCCTCATTTTTTGCTTTTGCAAGCAGTAGACAACATTCTTTTGCTCCAGGCGGAGCAATAATAACCCAACGTTTAGTAGGGCTCCGTTGAGTATCTTCAATCAAATCAAACTTCAATTTTTTGGTATAAAATTCGATGGCTTCATCATAATCATTTACCACCAAAGCGATTCTGGAAATGTAATGTTGCATGGATAGATTTTGCGATGAATTTAAGGCTTTTCGTCAAAATTCAAACCACTTTTTGCCCGCTCAATTAATTGAGCGATTCGGTTAATTTTAGTTTCCTCGTTCTGGGTTGCATTTATCCAATCTAAATACCTCTTTTTCTCTCCCTCTTTGAATGCTTGAAAATTATGAAAAGCAGCAGGTTCATCTTTAAGGCAAAGCAAAATTTCCTCGGGCACGATCAACTCGCTAAGATCATAAAACAATAAGAGATGAACGGTATCTCCAGCTTGTTTACCAATTAATTTTCGAATTGCGGCTTTAACTGGAAAAAACAATTGTCCGTTTCCCATCGGCATCAATTTAACTTGCTGAAAGGTATAGGCATCCACAGCACCTTTAACCTGAACCCAACCAAATGGCGCTTTCGAGTCTGGAGAGACCTCAGGAACTTTAGCATAAGTCCAACCACCTTTTCCAGGAAATTTTTCGAGTAAAACTTCCCGATTAATAATTGCCTCAGAAGTTTTCATTTCTTTTTCTTTTTGCTAGCTTTCGCTAATGGGTTAAACTCTAAACACCATTTTATCCAGTGACTTAATTGATCATCATTTTCAATACCCTCCGGCTCTACATAAACGTAGCCTTTAAGCGGCCTCCCTGTAAAATCCATTGCTTTACAATGATCCATTTCTAAAGCAATCTCATAGCGAACCGGGCCAATTCTAGCCATGAAATTCTCTTTGATAATACCAACGCACATTTTATTATCAACCATAAAACAAAGCCCTCCCATCATTTTTTTCTCTTCAAATGCAATCCGTTCTCCTGCTAAACTTTGTCGAATACGGTCCGCTAAAAACTCATCATATGCCATAAATCAAAAATTTACCAGGAATAATACTTTCATTTTTCACAATAAAAACAAACTTAAGTGCTGTTAAATACATTTGAGTTTAGAAGCTATTTGAATCTACCTGCAGTAGACAGGTTTGGCTTTTGAAAATTGTTATTGAAGT
>CAXIDD010000238.1:0-7630 GCA_964021975.1 uncultured Saprospirales bacterium
TTTTTTTGCCCAAGCATAATTTTCAATTTTCGCTAAAACCTCCGCCCTTTTACTTCTATTCCCCCATATAGTAGGATGCTGCAAAGATTGCCCATTACCAGCGCTGAATAAGAGTAAGAATAAAAATAGCATCACTGTTTTCATGAGCATTTTTTTAAGTTTCAGTATATTTTACTAAGCCATTATAGGTTATTAAGAAGCTATTTGATTTATGACGGCAGGTTTTTGCTCAAATTAAGGCCTGCCTGCAAGACGATTCATATCGCCTGAGGACATAACGCAGAGTTGAGCAAAAAGCACCAATCATAAAAGCATATTTAATATTGCTCCCTTACTTATTGCCTTTTACTATAAAAAATAAGGGGAGCATACCTACCAGTAGGCTACCCCCAACTTTACATTACCAATTCAATGTTTTTATCTTTTCGCCAACTTTCAATTCTAAAAAGGCTTTTATAAAGCCCTTTACTAATTTTCTTTATTGTCCGATAAGATTGTTTGTTTATAGTTCTTAATTCAAATAGCTTCTAAATTTACACGGTAGCTTTTAAAACTTTATCCTGTTCTGTACTATACTGATAATATTCTTAGAATCTTTTTGAATATGTTTAATAAGGAGTGAAAGTGTGTTGCTGATTTTAAGCCAAAAAATTGAAAAAACTCATATCCTTACTTATTTAATTTCTAAAACAATGCGTTGATAATCCGTCATATAGCAATTGCATTTTGATCTGAAACTTAAAGAATAAGATGTATTTATTTACCTATTGCATCATTGGGCACCTTAAAATTAAATTTAGGGGTATCCGTTTTTTATTTGGCAGAGGATTTAGGGTTTAAACATCCACTATTTCAATGTAGGAGATTGTACAATACCTTCGCCTTTCAGAAAGTCTTTATAATTGATGGCATTATTACTAGGATCGAGCTTTACATTCCATTTCTGAAGGTAATAATCGCGTGGCTGAAAATCATCACCAATTCGCTGTAAAGCGGAATTAAGCTTTTGGTCCAATTCCTGTTGAAGCGCTGTATAATCTGCCTGGTTGATGAGGTTATCCATTTGGAAAGGATCTTGTAGATTATCAAATAGTGCATTGGGGCCGTCCAGTGTCCGCGTATAGGTATATTGCTTGGTCCGCACTGCTCGATATTCTGGAAATTTATACTCTCTGGTAAAAGGACAAATATTCATTACTAAGGCCGCACGATCTACCTCTGGGTCGGGAGCTTTAATTAAATCCGACAAATCTTCTCCTTCTATACTTTCGGGTATTTCGAAATTGGCTAATCCCAGTAAAGAAGGTAAAATATCAGGCGTATTGATAGGCGCATTAACAACAGCTCCTTTATTATCTTCAATACCTGGATAATGGATCAAAAAAGGTACTTTGATCGATTCATCCCAAACCAATTGCTTGGTAAAATGTGGAATGCCGTGGGCACCCATTATTTCCCCGTGGTCCGCCGTAAAAACAATAATGGTATTGTCCAGAATATCCAACTCCTTGATTTGTTGGATGATCTGACCTATAGCAGCATCAGTGGCTGTACAATGGGCATAATATCCTTGCAATTCTCTACGGGTAGCAGGTTGGTTCTCTTCAGGCACATTCGGATTTAATATCAAGGAGGAAGGAGGGTACAATGCCTTGTATTCCTCCGGTGCACTATCATGTGGGAAATGCGGCGTTGCCATCGAAACAACCAATAGAAAAGGATGCGCTGTATTTGATTTTTCGCGGATAAAACTATTGGCATCCTGAGCCAGTGCATTGGGTGAATAGGTTTCCCAATATTTTATTTCCGGATCATCATTATCATAATAAGGCATTTTATTGTAGTTGTGGGAGCATTCCAGAGCTTTCCAATAATCAAATCCCTGTCGCCTTTCCGGTTCTACATTATTTAGTCTACCGTGTCCATCAAGGTGCCATTTCCCCAGAAATCCCGTTTGGTAGCCTTTGGTTTTAAAGATTTCGGCCATACAATTTTCCTCTGTTGGTAAGTAAAGATCATTTAAAAACATCCCGGTAGTCGTAGGATAACGGCCGGTCATCAAAGCCGCCCGATGCGGTGTACAAACGGGCGTAACTGTTACCGCATTGGAAAAATTGACCGCTTCTTTAGCGAATTGATCTAGGTGGGGTGTTTGGACATTGGGGTCGCCAGAATAACCTAGTGCTGAGGATCGCCATTGATCGGTTAGAATGTATACTATATTCGGAGATTGTACTACTTCCGGCTTTTGTGCTTGCTCTTGGCAAGCCGTGCAAGCGACCATAATACTGCCATTTTTGTCAGAAGTGAATGCTTGGGATTCCTTATAAAAAAACCTGTATTTAAGAAGCTAGAAAGAAGAAAAAAATCAATCTTTCTCTTTTTCCAATAACTCCGTTTTATTCTCTCGAAATCATAAAGCGCGTCGCCACAACAGGCCCCACTAGACCAGATGCTTCCAGCACTGTCTCTGAGGATTTAGGTGGATTGGTAGTCCATGTTTTTTTGGCAGCTTCCGGCCGTGAATTGTCAAAGATCAGTTGGTTTCTCCAAGTATTGGTCACCCTAATTTCTAAGTAATTCCTGCCCTCTTTCACTTTGCCCGTCAAATCAAAATTGTATGGTGGTGCCCAGCGCGTACCGATCCGCTCGCCGTTTAGCCAAAGCTCCGCAATGTTGTGCACAGCTCCCAGGTCTAGCAGAAAACCTTGACTGACATCTTTAATGTCTATCTCTTTTTGATAGATCGTTGTACCGGAATAATGTTGAACCGCCGCCTCTTTCAACTCGCTTAAGGAAACAAGAGTAGCCAAATCATAGCTAGCTGGCATATCCCAAGCACCAGAAAATTGTAGTTGCCAATCCTCATTATACATTTCCTTTAGCGATTGCACTGTTTTTGTTTCTGTAGTATTATCACTTTTAGTGAAGGTATATTCCCCAGCCCTAGAAGCAAGTATACCGTCCTCCAAAAAGTTAAGTAAAATGGGCTCCTCGTTTTGATCATGAAGTCTATACCATCCCTGTTGGCTATCTAAAATTGTTTGTCCTTCAAATGCAACTTGCGTTACATGAGGCTTTGGTTTTTCTTTTGAGAAAACCAGCATAGCGCTGCCACTAGGTGGAAGAGATAAAGTGACGTTGGTCCGGCCGTTTTCTTGTTTCCAGATCGGAGCATCTTCTATTTTACCAGTAAAGGAATTCCATAATTGCGGGTTTGCATCCGAGACTCGGAAGCTTAATGAAGCATCCAGTGCTTGTTCGCTTGTTGAACTGATGAAATAGATATCGGCCTCGGCAGTTTTCCGGTGAATCCAGGTGATGGGCAAAGCTTCCGGAACCATAACATCCTGCTCAATACTTTCTGCTTTTAATACCTCTTCCAGGGATTGTCCCCAGTAGACTTTTCCTTCACCAACAGAGCGGTTGCCACTTGCGGTATTTCCCCATAATTCGTTCGCTATTTCTTTCAGTGCGTCCAAGTCTTTCTTATCATCCATCAAACTAGGAGAATCTAGCGGTTTGTCTCCTAATATCACGGCACCTTGCAACACCAATTCCTTCAACTTTTTGGCAGTGGAGAGCAACATGTTTTTAGAGTCCCGCAAAAAAATCACGCGGTAATCACCCGCATCTTTCACATGGATTTCACCAGCTTTCATAGTTAATTTTTCCTGTAAAATTTCTGCGTTCAGGTAATCAAACCGGTATCCTTTAGGGAAAGCATCCAAATCAAAAGGTGGTCGTTCGAATTGGTCTCCGAGATACCAGAGTACATCGGCAGCGTATTCGCCTTGTTGCAATAAATACTGAGTCCGACTTAAATAATCCACAAATTCGGGCATATGCTGCCACCAGGTTTGTTGACGAACAAATGGGAATCCAATTTTTCCAGCAAAACTGGAACCTGGGAAAACTTCTTTTTGTGGCGTATGCGAAAAGGTATGAAAGACCAGGTGGTTGACTCCTTTGGTAAAATTATAATCAATTAGATACTTAATCGTGTAAGGGTGCTCGCTCCAATTGACATCTAATTGGGTAGCCGCTTCACAGGCTAAAAAGGGCTTGTTGTATAAATGCATGGCCGAGGCGGCCGGAAAGATGGGTTTACCATATTCGTTTTGACTAGAAGGTGCTTTGGGATACCAAAACTCCGTCATCGGATAATCACTTACGCCATAATAACGCATTGGGTCGACGGGCAATACTTCACCTCCAGCTCCTTCTGTATAAACCTTCGCACCCATTTCGTGAGCAATGGTCGCAAAATGCGCAAAGAAATTATCAACGTAGACGTCGTCCATGGTTTGACGTAAGTCTCGCAAAAACTTTGTACTCAGTTCTGGACTTCCAATAATATAACCCAAAGTTGCAGGTAGATAAGGACGCATATCGTAGCCTCTCCGTTGTTTAAATTCCTTGAACATATCTTCAGACTCCATGGTCCAGGTAGGGATAAAGCTTTCCCAACTATCGATCAACAGTCCGGCTAATTTACCATCCCCAATGGGGCCTCCATCTTTGATCATTTGTCCGATCATCCCATCTCTAAGGTGATTTTCGATGGCCACTTTATCCAACTTACTGCTTTCCCACCCTGTTGATTCCGGCATGGCGGGCTTATTGGTGCGTCGCATATTGACATGACCAAAACGAAGAATGGTCCAGTCTCCCGGAGGAATGACCCAATTCAACTGGCCGTTTTGATCCATTCTATTGGTCAAATTGATAATTTGATCCGGCTGTATAGTGCTTTTAGGGCCGAAGTTGCTGGCTATTTCTTTCTCCAAACTCCGTAAAGCTTTGGCTGCTTTGGCTTCGTGATTGTGTAGACGTGGTTTAGAGCTCCAGTGAATATCAGCAGCCAGCAAATTATGGTCTCCAAGAAAACTCAGTACAAATTCCGAGGCCTTGGTTTCAGGAATAGCCAAAGTTAAATGGTGCTGACGATCCTGCCAATTTGCATTGGGAATTTTTAATTCGGCCAAGTCTTTTAGTTGTCCATCTTCTACCGCTTGTACTTTCAAAACAAGATCTACGACCGGATACTGTCGGTCCAAAATCATATCTCGTATAGGAGATAAATTGATCGTCCGGATGGTTACTGCTTTATCAAACTTTACTTTCACCCAGGTGTGCTCACCTTCAATTTCCCCAATACCTTTTTCCTTGTAAGGTTGTAATGCTTCCGGCGTATTTCGGCTGGAAAGATCAAGTTGCACAGTAGGATTAAAAATACCTTCCCAGGGAATTAATGGGTTATTAGTCTCAATTTTTGTTGGAATGTGTACATCGATATCTTCTCCTTCTGGAGTAGGGAAAGCTAGTACTTGTACGTCTTTATAGTCGTATTCTTCTGTAAGGTAGGCCTCCTTAAGCTCTAATTTTTTTTCAAGAATTCCTCCTCCTTTTACATAATAAATGGACTCTACAATTTCTCTTTGTGCCTCTTCTACAGGCACCCAAGGGCCGCCGGTCATCGACCAACCTGGGCAGTTTTGCATCGTGAATTTCAAGCCTAGGCGCTGACATTCATCTGCGGCATGACGGACCATATCCTCCCATTCCGGTGATAGTATTTTTATTTGTTCGACACCTGGATAAGGCTGTCCATTTTTACTAAAAAGATGGATCCCCTGTAAGCCGGCTTCTTTGATGGCTTCCAAATCTAGCGTTATGCCTTCTTTGCTGATGTTGTTCCCATTGAAATGAAACCAAGTTTCAGGGCGAAACCTGGCTGCTGGCGCCGTAAATTCAGCCGCCATTTCCTGTAGAGTAGGTTCCGTTGTATCTGTTTCTAAAGGTCCAGAATCAATTGAGCTACAAGCTACCGTTCCTAAAAAAAGTAATGTGATATAAATCAGATTAGCTGTTTTTTTATTCGACATTACCTAAGGTTTTTAAAATTGTGATTATGGTCTGTTGCTACTTTCCTTTCTTGCAGTTTCTGTGCTAATTCTGCTATTACGGCCTGATATTGATCCTCAGCAATCACATTTTTGGTTTCGTCAGGATCATTTTGGTGATCGTATAATTCTTTTTCTAGTACTTCATCACTATCCAGTTTCACCCACTCTACATAATTATAACGCTCGTCCGTAACGGAGTAACCCATGATGGTTCTATCATAATTCCAGCGGTTGTGGGGCCAAATGGTATAGGCATACGCTTTTTCAGTTGTAGTAGTACCTTCTTGATTTAAAATGGCCACTAGGCTTTTCCCTTCAAGATGCTCTGGCAAATCCAATCCACACAAGTCTGCAAGCGTTGGATAAATATCTAGCGCTTCAACGGCTTGTTTAAGCACGGCATTTTTTTCTCCATTCGGCACTCTAAATATCAAAGGAATATTGGTATCAATATCCATATTGGACCATTTGCACCAATTGCCATAATCGCCTAGTTTATAGCCGTGATCGCCCCAAAGAACGACAATGGTATTTTCAGTTAAACCTAAGTTATCCAATTGATCTAATAAATTCCCTACTTGAGCGTCTGCGTAGGAGACACAAGCGTAATAAGCTCTGCGCAGCAACAAGGTCATACTGTCTCCAATTTCAGCGTAAGAAGGAGGAATACCATAATAATTATTTAATTCTCCTTTGATACGCATCGTATGTTTATTCGAATTTTCCGGCATCTCTTTTAGTTCGGGAAGGGAAACATCCGGATACATATCCCAGTATTTCTTTGGCGCTACAAAAGGTAAATGAGGTTTAGAAAGACCAACGGCTAGGAAAAAGGGTTGATCAGCCTCCTTTAATTCGGCTAGTTTCCTGACTGCATTTAAAGTATTGATGCCATCTTTATAAATGGTATCGTGTACATTGGCATACTCAAAGGCAGGTCCTCTCTTATGTTCTGTATTGAGTTCAATTTGTGCGATGGCTTCCTCGGTGACGTATCCGCTGGCCGTCCAAGTTGCTTTTGGTTTGATGTAGTCTGTGCCAAATTGCTTTTCGGTATCTTCTCCGTGGTGATAAATCTTGCCGGTACTGGCTATATTGTAACCTTGTGCTTTAAAAAATTGATTCATCGTCAAGACATCAGGCATTAGATCGGCTACAGCTTCTCCGGTGTAGATGCCTTTTCTCTCCGGCCGAATTCCCGACATAATGGAAGCGCGTGAAGCCATACAAATGGCTTGTTGAACGTGGGCATTGGTGAAGCGGACACCAGAGGCTGCTAAGCGGTCAATATGGGGTGACTTTATATGCTCTGCACCGTAGCAATTAAGCTCTGTCCGTAAGTCATCAATCGAAATAAAAAGAACATTGTAGGGTTTTGTTGCTAGGGGCTTGGGTTGGCAAGCCGTGAATAAGCAAGATGCAAAAATCACGATGGCAATGAGCTGAATAAAGTTCGTTTTCATGAATGCTAGGTTTGATTCGAAGTTATATGAAATCAAAGGTCTGATTGATCTATTTTGCTTCTAAAACTTTCACTACGCTAGGCCTAATTATTACTGGACCTAATAAACCTGAGGATAGTAATTCTGAATCTTTCCAATAATGTTGATAAGAAGCAAAAGTGAGTCGTTCTGATGGACGTGGTTGTTGATCTAGCAACCAATCTGGCCAGGTTTTTATAGTTTTTCTGCCATGTGGCATTTCATCTAAAATTGAAAGAG
>CAXIDD010000239.1:0-7630 GCA_964021975.1 uncultured Saprospirales bacterium
GATCCTTCTTCTTTAAAAACTGGAACTCGTTTGACCTCAAGGGCTGCCTTAGGGCGTATATCGAAAGCATCATCCAGATTAGCGCTTATCTCTGATAAAATACGGTCATACTCCTCGATTACCATTTGTCGACCTTTGTCGTTATTAGGAAAAAGGAAACGTTCTTCTTTATTCAATTCCTGAATAATCCTTCCTATCGTTTTACTGGTGTCTGCATATCCCTGAGTCTGAAGTATATCCTGTATCTCTTTTTTGATTCGAGCTACTTCTGATAACCCGATTTGGTGAATTTCCTCAGGCATCATATCAGACGTGGTATTTTGTCTCAATTGCTGACGATAGTAGGCATCTCCATCAGGTAATTTCCAAACACCATCGTCTGTGGTTGCCTTCGGTCTTAATTCTTCAAAATAAGCAATCAGCTTTTGGTAAGACTCAAAGACCGTTGTACTGACTTCTTGTTCAACTCGTGTTTTGAAGTCTTCCTTTTCTTCTGGTGTTAATTTTTCAATTGCATCAATTTTAGTGGTAAAGTTTTCATAAAGGATATTAGCCTGAACCGGTGAATTGCTCTCCTGAGCATCGGGAAAGGAATCATCATATTCTGTTTTGATTCCAATAAAACCATTCATTTCACTGAGTACCCGATCTATAACGAATTGAGGAGGAATAATGCCTTTACTTTCACGGATTCTCAAATTTTCGATAAGCTGTTCAAATTTGGTGTCAAACTTGGAGAGGCGAGTAATGTAGGCTTCTGCGTCACTTTTGTTTCGTAGCTTATGGGCGGTTTCCATAAAACTAGGTAAGTTACTTTGTACACCAAACATCTGGTTAACCGGATAGCCATGGTAGAAAAAAGGCTCGTCATCAATTAATCCTTGGATATAAAACGCTAAGATTTGTGTATTCAATTGATTGGCTTTTGATTGCCGATCAAAGGGATAACTTTTTAGCGTTTCATAGTCTTTTTTCATCTTATTAAAAGATTCCCACTGTTTTGCATCGGATATATCATCCAAATCACTTTTAAATTGGTCGTATAAAACAGGAATTCCCATAGAACTGGTTAACTCTGGACTATCCAAAGCCAATTCAACAAAAATTTTATCATAAAATAGCCTCACATTGAAAGGCCGAAACCAAATGAGATTAATGGTCCAAATAATACCGATGAATACCAGTAATAGAATGGTTCTTAGGGTCCAGAATTTCCAGGTGCGTTTTTTTTTCATGATTGTTGTTACTGTTTAGAATGGGTACTTAATTCAATAGAATTAGTTGAAATTGAAAATTTATAAGGATCAAACCAAAGGACCCTATCAACTTCTTAGGTCTATTTTTAGGAAAAAAATTTATTTTTTAAAAGTTAAAAATCTGATTTTCAGTGATTTATTTATGTTTCACTCTATAAATATACCTTTTTTTCTTAGGAAAAAGACTATATTTTCCCTTTTAAGACCTGCTTTATTCCTCTAGATTTACTGGTAAGAAATAGCGTAAAACCTATTTCCCTTTGATAGAGACATAGTAGGAGATTAGTTGATCGTTTTCTTTACCGGGAAAATATAAAATCATCTAATCTCTTTTTTTTTACGCTAACCTTATCACAAATAGCGCTGTGATATTGTAAAAAAAACAATTCCATGTTTGGTTCTTATTAAAAGAATAATTAGGTTTGTAACAACAACATAGAACAATGTCTACAAATATCAGCACATATTTCTTTTACTTTTTTAGCTTTTATTTTTTTAAGAAAAAATAAGGGACTGCTGCTGTTTATAGATATGAGTTGAAAAGTAGTCCCGAATTCGGGGCTTTTTTTTTGCCCCTATTGAAGCTCTTAACCAAAACAAAACCAGATAGCATTTTAAATGCCTTAGTGCTATTGCTAATAACAATTGATAAAAGGTCTAGGACATTTTATCTTAAAACTGGATTATGTTAAAAACTGAATCGTCTAATGCACCGGAATTAAGTACTTCATCAGAAGTTTTAAGAGTTTGTATTCAAGGTTATGCGGGAGCCTTTCACGAAATTGCCGCTCGCTTTTGTTTTGATCAACAAAAAATTGAAGTTGTACCTGCCCATACTTTTGAATCTTTAATCGAGCAATTAGAGCGTGGTGAAACGGCAGATATAGGGCTAATGGCAATCGAAAATACCCTAGCGGGGAGTCTGATGCACAACTATAAATTGCTGCAAAGTTCTTCTTTACACATTGTAGATGAAGTTTATCTGCGGATCAAACAAAACTTAATGGTGCTTCCAGGGCAAACCATGAGTGATTTAACAGAGGTTCATTCTCATCCAGTCGCTATTCAGCAATGCCGAAAGTTTTTTAGAGATTATCCTCATATCCGCCTGGTGCAAATCGAAGATACGGCGCTAGCTGCCAGAAATATCCAGGAAAAAGGCCTCAAACACGTCGGTGCAATTGCTAGCGCTCTTGCTGCTGATATCTATGGAATGGAAATGCTGGCTACGGGTATTGAGACCAATAAGAAAAACCATACCCGATTTTTAGTCTTACAAAAAAGAGCTAAGGTCAATGAGGATGCCGATAAAGTCTCCTTAAGCTTTTCTGTTGATCACGAAGTCGGAAGCTTGTATAAGTTATTAGCCGTACTGGCTGCTTATAATATCAACTTGACAAAGATTCAATCTGCACCAATCATCGGACGGCCTTGGGAATACCGCTTCTTTGTAGATTTTGTTTCCGCCGGTACTATGCGTATCGAGCAAGCTATTGATGCCATCCGGCCATTGGCTCACAATTTAAAAGTTATGGGTATCTATCCAAGTGGTAAACACCATGATTACTAAGCAACCCTAAAAAGCAAAGTCAGATGCAAACAATTATTCCAATAGCAAGTCGACTGGGAGAGGTCAAAGAATACTATTTCTCAATTAAATTGAGAGAAATAGCAGAAATGAATGCACAAGGTAAAGAAGTATTGAACTTAGGGATAGGTAGTCCTGATTTACCACCACCTATTGATGTTATCGAAGAACTGACCACTCAAACCCGGCAGTTGGATCAACATGGTTATCAATCTTATAAAGGCATACCCCAGTTGAGGCAAGCCTTCTCTAACTGGTATCGCAATTGGTTCAATGTGAGCTTAGATCCGGATTCAGAAATCCTGCCATTAATTGGTTCGAAAGAAGGCATCATGCACATCTCCATGACTTATTTGGAGGCTGGTGATGAGGTTTTGGTCCCTAATCCTGGCTACCCGGCCTACAGTGCAGTGGCAAACTTAACAGGAGCAACCATCCGAGAATACCACCTGCAGCCCGAGTTGGGGTGGTATCCAGACCTGAAAGCACTAGAAACTACCGATCTTTCTAAGGTGAAATTAATGTGGGTGAATTACCCTAATATGCCGACTGGAACTGCTGCCAATTGGGATTTCTTCGAGGAACTAGTCGCTTTTGGCCGTCGCAATCAAATTTTGATTTGTAATGATAATCCATATGCCTTTATACTCAATAACAAACCTTTGAGTCTCTTGAAAATTCCAGGAGCTATGGATGTTGTGCTAGAATTAAACTCCTTGAGTAAAGCACATAATATGGCGGGATGGCGGATCGGTATGTTGGCTGGACATCCTGCTTATCTATCGAATATTCTACGTTTTAAGAGTAATATGGACTCTGGAATGTTCAAACCAGCGCAATTGGCAGCGGTCAAGGCGCTGAATAGTCCTCCATCGTGGTACCAAAACCTTAATGCCGTCTACCTCGAACGTCGTAAAACAGTTTTCGAGATTTTAGATATGCTAGGCTGTGCTTTTGATCGCAATCAGGTAGGGATGTTTGTCTGGGCAAAGATTCCAGAGCGTTATCAAAACGCTTATGAAATGTCAGATGATTTACTCTACAAGGCGAATGTTTTCATGACCCCAGGCGGTATTTTTGGTAGTCAGGGGAATGGCTATATCCGTATTGCACTGTGTAGTAGTGGTGAGATTTATGAAGAGGTCATCCGCCGAGTAAAAGACAATATTGTGATTCAACAACCTGCGAAAATAGAAGAGTAATGGTACTAACCATCATTGGTGTAGGCCTCATTGGAGGTTCTTTAGCCATTAGCTTAAAGGAAAACGGGTTTGCTACCAAAATAATTGGAGTAGACCAAAGTCAAGATAACCTGGATAAGGCAATTCGCCGTCGTTTGATTGATGAGGACGCTACTTTGGAAGAAGGCATCCGGCAAGCAGACATAATTGTGATTGCTACGCCCGTTAATGCCATGCTTCATTTGATCCCTAAAGTCTTAGATCAAGTGGATCAGCAGGTAGTGATTGATGTAGGTTCTACGAAAGTTCAATTGCTAGAAGTGGTAAAAGATCATCCCAAAAGAGGGCGATTTCTGGCAACTCACCCTATGGCTGGTACGGAGTTTTCTGGCCCTGAAGCGGCCATCCCCAATCTATATGATCACAAGTACACTGTTTTTTGTGATGTAGAAGATAGTGATCCAGATGCCATCGAGTTGATTCGGAAAATGTATGCTTCTATTCCAATGTATATTGTAGAATTGGATGCAAAAGCACATGATGTGCATACGGCTTATGTTTCTCATATTTCACACATTAGCAGTTTTGCCTTGGCACTGACCGTATTAGAAAAAGAGAAAGACGAAGATCGAATCTTAGAGCTGGCCAGTTCAGGGTTTAGTTCTACAGTCCGGCTAGCGAAAAGCTCGCCGAATATGTGGATTCCCATTTTTCGGCAAAACCGAGACAACCTGCTGGATGTCCTGGATGAGCATATTCAGCAACTCGCACGTTTTCGGACCTTGTTGATTAAAAAAGACTTTGATACGTTTTATAAACTGATCGAAGAGTCTAATAAAATTCAAAAAATATTATCATAAATTAAATGAGCAATAAGCTATAAACAAACAGCAGCTCTAAAAAACATTCACCATGGAAATGAACATCAAACCGGTTGTAGAAAAAGCTAAAGGCCAACCGGTTATTATTGCGGGACCTTGTAGTGCAGAATCAGAAGATCAAGTGATGGCTACCGCCAAAGCATTAGCTGCTCAAGGTAATGTAGATCTTTTTCGCTCTGGAATTTGGAAACCACGTACCCGTCCGGGCTCTTTTGAAGGCGTTGGTACTGTTGGTTTGAACTGGTTAAAACGGGTCAAAGCAGAAACAGGGATGAAAGTTACCACCGAGGTAGCCAACCGCCAACATGTTTTTGAAGCCTTGAAGTATGGCATTGACGTACTATGGCTTGGTGCTCGTACTACTGTTAACCCCTTTTCAGTGCAGGAAGTAGCAGATGCCATCAAAGGCGTTGACATTCCGGTCTTAGTGAAAAACCCAATTAACCCCGACTTAAAGTTGTGGATGGGGGGAATCGAGCGGATCTATAAAGCTGGAGTGACGCGTATTGGAGTCATTCACCGCGGCTTTTCTTACCACGGACAAACAAAATACCGTAATGTACCGCGTTGGCAAATTCCAATTGAGTTGAAGCGCAACTTTCCGGATATTCAGATTATTTGTGACAATAGTCATATTTGTGGTCGCCGGGATACCCTGCAGGCAGTTGCTCAAAAAGCAATGGACTTAAGTTTTGATGGAATTATGACCGAAGTTCACCCAACGCCAGATGAAGCTTGGAGTGATGCTGCTCAACAAATTACGCCAGATACCTTTGGACAATTAGTAGCAGCACTAAAATTACGCGTTGAAACCAGTGACGATCCAGAATACAAAGATACAATTGATCACCTACGTCATGAGATTGATGAAATTGATGTGGAGTTACTAAATATCTTGGGCCGTCGTATGAATCTAGCGGAGAAAATCGGTGCTTACAAAAAGCGTAAAAATATCGCTATCTTGCAGACTGATCGTTGGGGAGAAATCCTAGAAAAGTCAACAGAAATGGGGGCTGAAAAAGGATTAAGCAAAGATTTCGTAAGTGTCGTTTTAAAAGCGATACACCAGGAATCTATCAATCACCAAGAGAAGATCATGTCAGATGATTAATGTTTGAATGAATCAAATGGTAGAATTGGCGTAGGTTATAGATTTAGCCTACGCCAAATACAAAGCTTCAAAAAAATATACGTATTGAAATTAGTAGCAACCACTTTTGTCGGATTGGAAGAAACCTTAGCAGCAGAAGTCTCCGCGCTGGGAGGTAAACATATTTACCTTACTAACCGCGCCGTTATCTTTGAAGGCAGCAAAAAGCAACTCTACCGAGCTAATTTAGAGCTGCGTACTGCGATAAGGGTCTTACAAGTCATGGAAGAATTCCAGGTGACCGATGAGCACCAGTTGTACGATCGAATTAAGGCGGTCAATTGGCCCCATTATTTTGATGTGACGCAAACTTTTGCCGTGACTTCAGTGGTAGGCTCTCACTACTTCAATCATTCGCAGTACGTCGCTTTAAAAACCAAGGATGCCATTGTTGATCGGTTTAGAGATGAATTTGGTAAACGGCCCAATGTGAATTTATTGACGCCTCATATGCGGATAAATATTCATATTCAGGGAAAGAACTGCACGCTTTCAATGGACAGTTCTGGAGATTCCTTGCACAAAAGAGGCTACCGTATTCAGACCGTAAAAGCACCCATCAATGAAGTGTTGGCCGCGGGAATGGTACTATTGAGTGGCTGGAAAGGAGAACGACCTTTATTGGACCCAATGTGTGGTTCTTGCACTATTCCCATTGAGGCAGCGAAAATTGCTCGAAATATTCCGGCCAACTTGGGCCGGGAAGGATTTGGGTTTCAAAATTGGAAAAATTATGACGAAAATACCTGGAAAGAGGTGGTAGCGTCGGCTAAAGAACAGATCAAGACTTCAGAAGCACCTATCTTTGCTCATGATAAAAACTTGCGGGCCATTAAGATTTCGGATGAGAACATCCACGAAGCAGGCCTAGAAGATGCTATCCAATTAGAGAAAATAGATTTTCTTCGTTCAGAAGCTCCAGCCGAAGACGGTGTGATCATTATGAATCCACCGTACGACGAAAGACTATCTAATGTAAATATTGGTCTTTTTTACAAAAAAATAGGGGATCACCTGAAGCAAAACTACCAAGGATACGATGCTTGGATGATCTCTTCGAACCTTCCAGCTATAAAAGAGTTTGGTTTAAGAAGCTCTAAGAAAATGACCTTACATAATGGTCCACTGGAATGTAAATATTTAAAATATGAACTATACCGAGGTAGTAAAAAAAGTAAACATCAGGAAGCACAAACAGATCAATAGTGTCCTATTATTACTATTTTTTAGTGTAATTACTGCTTCTGCTCAAATGAATACATCTAGTAGTGGTCCTTACCATATTCTCGGAAAATCTATGGTGGAACTTAAAAAAGAAAGCCCCTCTGCCCAAATACCTGTCTTACCTACTTTATTGATTACTAATAATGCCATGGCCCAAGCTGGCCCTTTAGATTCCAAATCTACTTATCTGAATTATCAAGCGCCAAAAGCCTATAGTTTTGAGCACTTGGCCTTTTTTTGCCGCCTGGAAGTAAAGATGGAAAAAGCAAGTAAAATGCCCGTTCGTTTTCGTTTGGGAACAGTAGATTATGTAGATCGTATGGAGGGGAAGTATTAGTGTTGCCTCCAAT
>CAXIDD010000240.1:0-7597 GCA_964021975.1 uncultured Saprospirales bacterium
CGTTGGCGTTCTAGACCTTTCATTTTTTCCAAATAATCAGGTAAAGATTTTTGGCCATAAGTAGAAATCACAGAAGCTATTATCCCGATAAAGAGCAAAGTTATCCGCATATCAATCTGGGTATTTTGATGGATTGACAAAAGTTGGTACTGACGGTTCCAGTACAGTCACAAAATTTAGAGAACGGTAGGATTGAAACGAATCGTTTCGTGTTTATGATAGACTAAAGATAGGCTTTTTTGATAAAATCAATAGCTTTATATCGCGAATTGATATTCTCTTTCTAAATAATACTTTGCATTTTCTGAAACCACAATATCCAAAGGTAAGTGCTGTATCCGATCTATATCTTTTTTAAAAATCAGTTTATTTACAATGTTCATGACCCCTAAATATCCTTGTTGGGCTGGATTTTGATTAATTAAAAAACTAATCTTACGTTGATCTAGGTATTCTAAGTTTTTGGGAATTAAATCGAAGCCAACAATCCTGAGGTGATCAACTTCTTCTTCTTTAAGCGCTTTCACCAATTTATAGGCCCTGGAGTTGGTTACAAAAATACCTGATAAGCCTGGATGTTTCTGATTGATCTCTAACAAAAAATCTCTAAGCTTGGCTTCATCTTCAAAATCTTCAAAATGTGCCATGATGATTGGGGCTTCCCCTTTGTAGGTATTCGAAAAATAATCCTTGATCCCTCGTTCTTTATCCAACAGGTGTTTCGCATTCGTCGTTTCTTTACCTAAGTGCAATACCAGGGTCCGTAAGGGTCTGCGATAACCAATATTTAATAATTTCCCGGCAAGAACACCACTTTGATAAGAATCTTGACCAACGTAGCACAAGGCCCTGCGGCCTTCAATGTCTGTATTGATAAAAGAAATCATGATATTCTTATCCCGACTAGCATCCAATAATTGCTCGGATTCTTTTAGAAAAAGTGGTGGAAATAATAGCGCATCCGGATTACTTTCAAGGGCTTCAAAAGCAATTTTTGAAAAACTAGTAGGGTCAAATAAATCAAAATAAAAGCGCTGCAATTCTACCCCATAATGACGGTAAGCTTTGACTGCTTTTTCAATTCCTTGCAAAGGATAAGACCAATAAATATCCGTACTGGGATCAGGAAAAACAGCCGCTATTTTAGTGATGCGATTATAAGCTAATGTACTGGCAATGATGTTGGGTTCATAATCTAATTGTTCCATAACAGCCAGCACTTTAGCTCTGGCTTTAGGTGATACATTACCACGGTTATGAATCACCCGATCTACCGTCCCTGTAGAAACACCTGCCCTTTCTGCAATATCCTTGATCCGAATCCTTTTTCCCATAAACGTATTTTATTTGGTTCTCATACCTACTACAAATATATAAAGTTAAATGTGAACGCACACATAAAAATTATTATTTTTGTGCTCGCACACAGATTTCCAAAAATATTCCTACCTTTATGATTGTAAAACCAATATTCAAACTAAATATAGAAGCTTGAGTCATCTACTTGGAATAGATATCGGCGGCACTTCCGTAAAGTTAGGACTGGTTCGTACCAACGGTCAAATCATTGATCGACAAGCCTTCCCTACTCAATCTATTGAGTCGGTTAATCACTTTTTAGATGTATTATCCCTGCAGATTAACCAGCTACTAGGAAGACACGCAGCACATCAACAAGACCTTTTAGGTATTGGCATTGGAGCTCCTGGACATAGCCTTGATTCAGGTGTAATTATTGATGCTGTTAATTTACCTTTTAAAGAAGGCATTCCAGTAGGGCCTTATCTTGAACGTACATTCCAAACCCCTAGTTTTCTAATTAAAGATTCCAAAGCTGCAGCACTTGGCGAACGTTATTGGGGAAGCGGCAAGTCCATAGATAATTTTGTCTTGTTAATGTTGGGTACTGGACTGGGTTATGCCGCTTATTCTGACGGCAAAATCATCAATGGAACCAATGGACTTGCGGGGGAATTGGGGCATATTATTTTTCAAATGGATGGCCGTCCTTGTAACTGTGGTAAAAAAGGATGCTTGGAAACCTACCTTTCTGCTACAGGACTTAAACGCACAGCCTATGAACTCTTAGGCAGAGACAATCGTCCTAGTTTGCTTAGAGCTTATTCCTACCAAGAATTGAGTCCTAAGCTAATTGCTCAGCTCGCTGAAAAAGGAGACGGCATTGCTAAAGCAGCCTTTGACTTAACGGGAAGATATTTAGGCATTCAAATGGCTAATCTTACCGAACAAATCACCCCTTCTTTATTCATTATTGCAGGTGGTTTAGCCAAGGCAGGTAATTTACTCTTAGAACCTGCTATGCAAACGTTAAGAGACAATGTACAACCTATTTATAGAGATAGAATAAGTATTACTAGGTCTACCCTTGGTGCAAGCGAGGTAGGTATTTTAGGCGCAGCAGCGCTAGCATTAAATAACATCATTCTTCAATCATAACTAGATTATCAACAATGGAATTTCTGAAGTACCAATTAAAATCGGTCGAAAAAATACCAACTAAAATTTGGGAATCCGCAGAAGAAGGCTCCAAGCATATTGCCCGTTCAATTGCCTTAGCCATTCGGCAGAAGCAACAAGAAGGAGAAAATATTGTCCTTGGATTAGCTACTGGCTCTACTCCAATTCAAATTTATAATGAATTGGTTCGGATGCACAAAGAAGAAAAACTCAGTTTCAAGAATGTCATCACCTTCAATTTAGATGAATATTTCCCAATGCAACCCGACGCTCAACAGAGCTACGTGCGCTTTATGAAAGAGTACCTCTTTGATCATATTGATATTCCAAAAAGCAATGTCCATATTCCAGATGGCACCATTTCAATGGAGGAAGCAGAAGCCTACTGTGCTCAATATGAAAAAGACATCCGCAGCGCTGGAGGTATTGACATCCAATTATTGGGAATTGGTCGTACCGGACACATTGCTTTCAATGAACCAGGAAGTTGGAAATCCTCCCCTACTCGATTGGTCCGTCTAGATGCCCTAACTCGACGGGATGCTCAAAAAGATTTTGATAGTGAAGAGGATGTACCCTACCGAGCCATTACCATGGGCATCCAAACGATTATGAATGCCAAGCAGATTTACCTTTTGGGTTGGGGACAACACAAGGCTGCCATTTTAAAACAAGCTATCGAAGGAGAAATCACCCCTGTAGTCCCCTCTACGTTTTTACAAGAACATAAAAATGTAAAAGCGCATTTAGACCAAGCTGCGGCTGAAGAATTAACCCGTTTCAGTGCGCCCTGGCTAATTGGAATGTGTAATTGGACTGAAGATTTGATCTGTAAAGCAGTAGTCTGGCTTTCCAAAAAAGTAAACAAACCCATCTTAAAACTTACCGAAGAACACTACGCAGAAAATAGCTTAGGTGATCTAACCATCGAATATGCTTCTGCCAATAAAATTAATATTAAGATATTCAATCGTCTACAACATACCATCTCCGGTTGGCCAGGAGGAAAGGCAAATGCCGACGATACTACCAGACCAGAAAGAGCTAAACCTAAAAAGAAACGGGTTATTATTTTCTCTCCGCATCCCGATGATGATGTCATTTCAATGGGTGGAACCTTCCTTAGGTTGGTCGAGCAGGGGCATGAAGTACACGTAGCCTATCAGACTTCTGGAAATATTGCTGTTCACGATCATGATGCCTTGCGATTTCTAGAGTTCATGAAAGAATTCAACAAATTTGAAGGACTTAATGGTGAGTTTAATCCTAAGATTGATG
Source organism: uncultured Saprospirales bacterium (assembly GCA_964021975.1). GTDB lineage: Bacteria > Bacteroidota > Bacteroidia > Chitinophagales > Saprospiraceae > DATFKA01. The sequence continues at coordinate 3,757 of CAXIDD010000240.1, forward strand.
AAAAGCTCAGTAAATCAATCAAAAGCATCAAGAAAAAGAAAAATGATGCATTTGACCAGCCGGGCGTACGTACAGTAAAAGGATTAATTCGTAGAGGAGAAGCAAGAGCAGGTGCTCGTTTCTGTGGTTTAAGTAACGAACAAATCCACTTTTTGGATATGCCCTTTTATGAAACTGGAAGGACTCGTAAGAAACCATTGGATTCAAAAGACATCCAAATTGTAGCGGACCTTATCAATAAAATCAAACCCCACCAAGTCTATGCGGCTGGTGATTTAGCAGATCCACATGGCACCCACAGAGTTTGTTTGGATGCTATTTTTGCAGCTTTTGACAGCTTAAAAGATCAGTCTTGGATTAAAGACTGCTGGTTATGGTTGTACCGTGGTGCTTGGCACGAGTGGTCTATACACGAAATTGAAATGGCCGTTCCTTTAAGTCCAGAAGAGTTGAAGAAAAAACGCCAGGCTATCTTTATGCATCAATCTCAAAAAGATCGACCACCTTTTCCTGGTAACGACGAAAGAGAATTCTGGCAAAGAGCTGAATTCAGAAACCGCGAAACTGCGCAAATTTACCGTTCTCTAGGTCTAGCAGAGTACGAAGCTATGGAAGCTTTTCGTAGGTGGCGCTTTGATTGGGCACAAAACGAAAAGTAATAGAGGGTGTAATTCAAAAATTAAGATACCAATGAAGATTCAATATTTTCTTGGGACGGCTCTTGCAGTCCTATTTCTAGCTGCCTGTAATTCCGAACCAAGCGTTCAACATCAAATGGAAAATTATCAGATCATTCCACTACCTCAAAATATCGCACCTGGAATTGGGTATTTTGAACTAAATGCCGCCACCAAAATTGATTTTGATGAAGCTATTCCAGAGCTTGGCCTTTCGGCAGATTATCTGTCAGCCTGGTTGGAAAGTAAAGGACTAGGCATCAATGCTGCTGAAGCAGGAAAACAATTCATCACGCTCCGGATCAAAGAAGACCTCGCAGCTGCTGCTTACATTCTTACCATTACCCAAAAAGGCATCCTGCTCCAAGGCGGAAGTCCAGAAGGCGTTTTTTATGGAATGCAAAGCCTGTTACAGTTAATCCAACAACAGTACGCAACAGCTTTTCCAATAGATCTGCCTTGTGTACATATTGAAGATGAGCCGGCCTTTGCTTACCGCGGAATGCATCTTGATGTTGGCCGACACTTTTTCCCAGTTGACTTCATTAAAAAGTATATTGATTTATTAGCTCGCTATAAGATGAATCGATTTCATTGGCACCTTACTGAAGATCAAGGCTGGCGCATTGAGATTAAGCAGTATCCTAAACTACAAGAAGTTGCTGCTTTTCGGAAGGAAACTTTAATTGGCCATTACAATGATACACCCCAAAAGTATGATGGTACTCCATATGGAGGTTACTACACCCAAGAAGAAGTCAAGGATGTCGTAAAATATGCCCAAGAGCGTTTTATTACCATTATACCAGAAATCGAAATGCCTGGTCATGCTCAAGCTGCGTTAGCAGCCTATCCAGAATTGTCATGTGGAGGTGGCCCAATTGAAACAGCAACCAAATGGGGTGTTTTTGATGAAGTATATTGCCCAACCGAAGCTACCTTTACTTTCCTGGAAAATGTCTTGACGGAAGTGATGGATTTATTCCCAAGTGAATACATCCACATCGGTGGAGATGAATGTCCTAAAACCAAATGGAAAGAAAGTGCTTTTTGCCAACAACTAATTAAAGAGAAAAATCTTAAAGACGAACATGGCCTCCAAAGTTATTTCATCCGTAGAATGGAAACTTTTCTAAATGAAAATGGCCGACAGATTATTGGTTGGGACGAAATTCTGGAGGGTGGCCTAGCTCCAAATGCCACCGTAATGTCCTGGCGTGGCGAAAAAGGCGGCATCGATGCGGCCAAGCAAGGTCACGACGTCATCATGAGTCCAACTAGTCATTGCTATCTAGATTATTACCAATTTCAGCATCCCGACGAGCCCCTGGCAATTGGTGGTTATTTACCCATCGAAAAAGTTTACAGCTATCATCCAATTCCAGAGGAATTAACCGAACAAGAAGCCGCCTATATTAAAGGCGTTCAAGGAAATTTATGGACCGAATATGTAGCCACACCAGAGAAAGCAGAATATATGGCTTTCCCTCGTGGTTTGGCAATTGCCGAAATTGGTTGGACCAAAAATACGAACAAAGACTTTGAGCATTTTATCAAACGTTTAGAGCAACATTTAAAGTGGCTAGAAAGAGAAAACGTTAATGCCGCGAATCCACTCTATCATGTGGATGCAACTGTATTGAAAAATGATGCCGGTGTACTTAGCGTAAGTTTTGATAATCTTTCTAAGAGTAAAAACATTCGCTACACTACTGATGGGGCAGCTCCAACTGCGGAGTCTTCAGCTTACGTAGCCCCGATTCCATTAACTGCTTCCGGAATTTACACGGGACAGGCTTTTGCTGAAGGAAAACCCTTGGGTCGTAGTGCTAGTATCACCTATAATCAACATTTAGCAAGTAATGGAGTCTTGACTTTAGGAAATGCGCCAAGTCCAAAATATAATGCAGGAGGCCCCCAGGCAGTCATCAATGGTATCAAAGGTAGCGATGAAAAATATGGAGACAAAGAGTGGCTGGGTTTTGAGGGTGATGATTTTGAAGCTACTATTGATCTCCAAGAAAAGAAAGATTTGCAGGAAGTACAATTGCGTTTTTTCAATGGTCCAGGCCAATGGATTTATCCACCAAAAACAGTAGAAATTTACGCTGGCGAAAGTCCTGAAAATCTAGCATTAGTAAAAACCCAACAAGTTAAAGCTGGCAATGGTAAAATTGTTAGCCCAAAAATTAATTTGCAAGGCCAAAATACGCGTTACCTAAAAATAGTAGTTCCAAATTATGGCCTTATCCCAGAAGGACTACAAGGCGGCGGGAACCGAGCCTGGTTATTTATTGATGAAATTGTACTACTTTAGAGATGACAAAAGAATAGATGTTTACTTTTTGTCCCTCTAGAAACTACACTACAAAACCTTTTTTATGACCTTATCGACTTTAGACTGGACTATTATTGCTGCTTTTTTTGCAATGTCCTTGATTATTGGAATCGTTTCTTCTAAAAAAGCGGGTTCCAGTGTTTCGGAGTTTTTTCTTTCTGGTAGAAATATGCCTTGGTGGTTACTAGGGGTTTCTATGGTGGCGACGACCTTTTCGGCGGATACCCCAAACTTAGTGACCGACCTGGTCCGGAATGACGGTGTTGCAGGTAACTGGGGCTGGTGGGCCTTTTTATTAACGGGTATGCTAACCGTATTCGTTTATGCAAAGCTCTGGCGACGCTCTGGTGTCTTAACAGATGTAGAGTTTTATGAACTCCGCTACAGCGGCAAACCGGCTACCTTTTTACGCGGATTTAGAGCCTTATACCTTGGGTTAATCTTTAACGTAGTGGTTATGGGAGCTGTATCCTTAGCGGCCGTTAAGTTTGGTGAAATCATGCTGGGTATTCCTGGCTGGCTGACCTTAACCATAGCTGGCTCAGTTACGCTAATCTATAGTACCTTAGGTGGTTTAAAAGCGGTCATCATTACCGATTTCATTCAATTCATTTTTGCTATGATTGGCTCGATCTGGGCCTGTATCTATATCGTTAATCTACCAGAAGTTGGTGGATTAAGCTCTTTATTGGCTAATGAGGTCGTACAAACCAAAACTAATCTTCTACCTTCTTTCACCAATCCAGATGTTTGGATTCCAGTTTTGATTGTACCACTTGCGGTACAGTGGTGGGCCTCCTACTACCCTGGATCAGAGCCCGGTGGT
>CAXIDD010000241.1:0-7587 GCA_964021975.1 uncultured Saprospirales bacterium
GGCAAAAAACGCAGACATAGCCTAGCTATGGCGAGTATTTTTAACGTATTTGAGGTTCAAAAGCGCAAATTTTGGCGCGAAAGATAAAATTTAAACATATTCTAAGAACCCATGGGATTTTTCAATCGAAATAAAGGAACATTTAAACATGGCATTCATCCGCCGGAGCATAAGAGCGAAACCAGTGGCTTACCCATTCGGCAGTTCTCTTTTGCTCCAGTGGTGATCCTGCCGCTGGCCCAACATATTGGCGCCCCTTCCAAACTACTTGTTAGAGAAGGACAGGAAGTACGGCGCGGACAATTGCTGGCTGAGGCGGGCGGCTATGTTTCGGTTCCGTTACACGCTCCGGTTTCTGGCCGTATCCGAAAAATAGGCAACGTACATTCGATTACGGGCAAAATGGTGCAGGGTATCTACCTAGAAGCATTCCCCTATTCGAGCCAAGAAGTGCTCGATGGGACGCCCGTTGATCTGGAATCGGCTACACCAGCGGAAATTTTGCAAGGTATCCAGGATGCGGGTATCGTAGGTCTGGGAGGCGCTGCTTTCCCAACCCACGTTAAGTTGCAAGTGCCAGAAGGTAAAACCTGTGAATATTTAATCCTCAATGGTATCGAATGTGAGCCTTACCTGACTACAGATCATAGGGTGATGCTAGAACAAGCAGAAGATATCTTTATGGGTATCCGATACTTACTAAAAGCGACCGGAGCCTCTAAGGTTATCATCGGGATTGAAGCAAATAAGAAAGATGCTGCAGCACATTTAGAAGCTAATTGTCCAGAAGATTTGCCCGTCGAGGTAAAAGTAGTACCTGTGAAGTATCCGCAAGGCTCTGAAAAGATGCTGATTACTGCTTTGCTTGGAAGAGAAGTACCCTCTAGAGGATTCCCCATCGAGGTAGGCTGCGTAGTGGTGAATGTAGCAACGACTGCCGAAATCGGCCGCTTGCTGCCCAAAGGCCGAGGAATTCAAGAAAGAGTCGTGACCATCACGGGACCAGGCGTAAAGAAAAAAGGTAATTACTTGATTCCAATTGGTACGCCCCTGCGCTACGTTTTGGAGCAAGTAGGCGTAAAAGACAACATTAGTGAAGTATATATGGGCGGTCCTATGATGGGCGTAGCGGTTTCCAATTTGGACATCTCCATCGTCAAAGGAACCTCCGGGATTTTAGTATTCACCGAGGCAGAGACGAAGCGCGATAATAAGATTTATCCATGTATCAAATGTGGTGCCTGTGTAGATGCTTGTCCCATTTCCTTGAATCCTTCCAGGCTGGGTATTCTGGCCAAGTTTGAAGCTTATGATGAAATGGCTACTGAGCAAAATTTAATGGATTGTTTTGAATGCGGGTCTTGCTCCTATGTCTGTCCATCGAATATTCCATTGGTTCAATATTTCCGCTTGTCGAAATCCATTGTACGCAAGCGCGAAACTGCAAAAAAGACAACTGCCAATGCTAAATAGAACCCTAAATATTAGTACTTCTCCGCACTTAACCAAGGGGCGCAGCACCGATGTAATCATGCAACACGTAGTATGGTCTTTGTTGCCCGTGGCGTTTTTTGCGGTTTATTCCTTCGGGTGGAGTGCCTTGTTTGTCTTGCTGACCACCACACTTTTTTGTGTCTTGGCCGAGCATTATTTATGTGTGTTTTCTAAAAAAGAAAGCACCATCTCTGATTGGTCGGCGGTGATTACCGGCTTGTTATTGGGCCTGACTTTACCTCCTAACTTTCCCTTGTGGATGGCTGCCGTCGGCGGTATTTTATCCATTGCCTTAGGAAAGTTTGTTTTCGGTGGCTTGGGGTACAATGTATTCAACCCCGCCTTGGTGGGCCGAGCGGTTTTACAAGCAGCTTTTCCAGTGGCAATTACCACATGGTACCCAGCTTTTTTGCCCGACCGTTTCAACGGCGTTTCGGTATCGACTTTTACGGCGCCATTTTTGGAGCCCGCTGTAGATGGGATGTCCGGCGCAACACCACTGGCCGCTTTTAAATTTGATCAAGTAGCTACTCCAGCCAATGATCTAGCCTTAGGCCTCATTAGTGGCTCCACTGGAGAGACTTGTGCCTTGTTGATCATTCTGGGCGGTATCTATTTGATTAGTCGCAAGATGATGAATTGGCGAATTCCAGTATCGATTTTGAGTACGGCTTTCCTCTTGAGTGGGCTGCTTTATCTTGTTAATCCAGAGATTTATCCGTCTCCAGTTTTTACCCTTTTTGCAGGAGGATTGATGTTGGGCGCCGTTTTTATGGCCACAGATATGGTTGGCTCTCCAATCACACCAATAGGTGTCTGGATCTACGGAGCGCTGATAGGGATCTTGGTAGTCGTCATCCGGATTTGGGGTGGTTTGCCGGAAGGCGTTATGTATGCCATTCTACTTGGAAATGCAATAGCCCCGCAGATTGATAAGATGATTCGACCTCGGGTTTATGGAACGACAAAAAAGAAAAAGATATGAGCCAATCCACCAGCATAGCACCTCCAGCGGCACCCGCCAATAGCATGAAAATGCTACAGGCAATGGTCGGTATTGGAATTTTATGTGCGCTTTTGATTGTGCTAACTTTCGAAGGCACTAAACCTGCTATCAAAAAGAATAAAGCTGCTGCTTTAGAACAAGCGATTTTCAAAGTACTGCCAGGTATCACTGAGAAAACCAGTTTTCAAGTGAATGAGCAAGGTGAGTTTATGGAGCTTAACGGCGAAGCAAACGGTCCGGTCATTCATGCCGGATACGATGACAGCGGTGCTTTAGTCGGAATGGCTATTGAAGCAAGTGGTATTGGTTTTGCCGATATTTTGAGGATTCTTTACGGCTATGATCCCAAAGCAGAAAAAGTAGTTGGTTTTTATGTTTTGGAAAGCAAAGAAACCCCCGGTTTAGGGGATAAAATAGAAAAAGACGAAGTTTTCTTAGCCAATTTTAAAGCATTAGATGTCGCTTTAACAAGTGATGGAAAGCAACTGAAAAATGAAATTGTTCCGGTTAAAAGCGGAGCCAAAACCCAAGCCTGGGAAGTAGATGGCATCACTGGTGCTACGATCTCTTCCCGCGCCATTGGAAATATTTTAAAAGAAAGTACAGCCGAATGGGTTCCGCGTTTGCACGGGGAACAAGCTGTTTTTCATAAAAACGATTAAAAATGGAGTCGAATCAACCCAAAAAAGGCGGTTTTTTTGCTTCACTCGCGGAGCAACCTTCCACGGATGAATTCATCAAAGGTTTGTGGCGAGACAACCCGGTATTCGTTCAGGTACTCGGTATGTGTCCGGTACTTGCCGTAACGAATACGGCAGAGAACGCTATTGCTATGGGCTTGGCTACAGCTTTTGTTTTGCTGATGTCTAATATCTTGGTGTCTTCCCTGCGGAGTTTTATTCCGAAGCAAGTGCGCATCGCCTCTTACATCCTGATCATTGCCACCTTTGTGACGATGACAGATTATGCCATCCAGGCCATAAGTGTAGAGCTACACAAAAGTTTGGGCGCGTTTATTTCCTTGATCGTTGTGAATTGTTTGATCCTGAGTAGGGCAGAAGCTTTTGCTTCCAAGAACGGGATTGGTAAATCGATATTGGATGCCTTGGGCATGGGGGTAGGTTTTACTTTCGCCTTGTTTTGCCTCGGTGCGGTCCGTGAGATTTTGGGCAATGGTTCTTTGTTTGGATGGGCCTTATTCCCAGATAGTTTTCAAGAATGGATTGTCATGATTCTACCGGCGGGTGGCTTCTTTACGCTGGCCATTTGGCTGTTGCTATTCAATTATTTTAAAGCACAAAAATCAGCGGCATGAATGAATCACTAGCTTATATTTTTATTAATGCCAGTTTGGTCAACAACTTTGTGTTGGCGTACTTCTTGGGGATTTGTCCTTTTTTGGGCGTTTCTGGTAAAATGGAGACGGCTACCAAAATGGGCGCTGCTGTGAGTTTTGTGATGCTGATCAGTTCGCTTTGTGCTTATGGTTTGCACGCACTTCTAGTAGCAATCAATGCACCATTTTTACAATTAATCAGCTACATCGTTGTGATTGCCTCGACGGTCCAATTGGTGGAGATGTTTATCAAAAAAATGAGCCCCGCGCTGTTTAGAGCTTTAGGCATTTTCTTACCCTTGATCACAACCAACTGTGCGATTTTAGGAGTGGCCTTATTCCAAACCAATAAAGGGTATGGATTATTAGAAAGCTTTGTTTATGCACTAGGAGCTGGAGCTGGTTTTACACTGGCATTAGTCCTAATAGCAGGCCTTAGAGAACAATTGGAATTTGCCGAAGTACCCAAAGTGGTCAAAGGTACAGCACTGACTTTATTGATTGCAGGGATTTTATCCTTGTCGTTTATGGGGTTTGCGGGTTTAGGAAGTTAAGAATTGTAGCGACGTAGCACTGCTACGTCGCAAGTAGAACGAACACATCCATCCCCCTGGCCCCTTTAAAGGGTGACACGTGGTCTCGGTAAGAAGTGGTCCCCCTTTGGAGGGGGTAGGGGGACACGTGGTCTCGGTAAGAAGTGGTCCCCCTTTGGAGGGGGTTAGGGGGACACGTGGTCTCGGTAAGAAGTGGTCCCCCTTTGAAGGGGGTTAGGGGGATGACCTCACGAAGAAATGACATTAAATAAAATAAGAAAACCATGATACAATCATTAAGCATAGCAATCGGAGGAATCATCAGTTTGATGCTGGCTTGGATATTTATCCAATTCCTCTGGAAAAAAACCTTCGCTGCCTACGTTTCCGACGAAGACGCACTGGCAGACCGAAGTACCTGCGCCAATTGTACCTGCGCAACGGTATGTGAAAATAAGGCTAGAAGTCTAGCGCAGTAAGTGTAGAGCGTATACGATGAATGATTCTTTAGTTAAGAAAAAGGGTCCATCCTCCTAAACCCCTTTTTTAAGGAGGACCACTTTACACCAAAACCATGTGTCCCTCTTTTTTAAGGAGGACCACTTTACACCAAAACTATGTGTCCCCCTTTGAAGGGGGCTAGGGGGATGAAAAACAAAAGTTATTTAGCTAAAAAGGATTGAAAGCCCTTACAAAATAAAAAAACTAATTATGGCACGTTTAGCAGATTTTGATACCCAAAAAAAATACCAGGCCACGGTCAAAAGCACCGAGCGCATGACACCAGATGGCACAGACGAAATCCGGGAGATACTAATCGAAGTAGCAGAACCTGATTTCAAATGTGAGGTAGACCAAAGCTTTGGTGTTTTGGTCAATTCTACCAATGAATTTGGCACTACGGTCCATCACCGCCTGTACAGCAATGCGGATCTTCCCAGAACGGATGTTGAGCAAACCCAAATTACCTTCTTAGTTAAGCGTTGCTCCTACGTGGATGAGTTCAATGGAGAACGCTACAAAGGGATTGCTTCCAACTTCCTCTGTGATCGCAGGGTTGGAGATCAAATCACGATTACGGGACCTCATAGCCTGCCATTTGTAGTGCCCGCGGACAAGACGGCGAATCTCATTCTGATTGGTATGGGTACGGGTATCGCTCCCTTCCGTGCTTTTGTGAAGCACATTTATAAGAAGGAAAAAGACTGGAAGGGACAAGTACGTTTGTTCTACGGAGCACGCAGTGGTCTAGAGTTACTTTACCTCAACGATAAGGACGGTGACCTCACGAATTACTACGACGAGACTACCTTCAAAGCATTCCGTGCACTCAGTCCACGTCCAGAGTTTCTGGACCCCATCGAGCTAGACAAAGCCATGGAAGACCGAGCCGAAGAAATCCTGGATTTACTATCAAAGTCCAATACCTATATCTACGTAGCGGGCTACGAGAAAATCAGGAATATCCTCGACCAAGCTTTTGTGAATATTTTAGGTTCCAAAGAAGCCTGGAAGCTCCGTAAAGCAGAGTTGATTGCTGGTAGGAAATGGGCAGAGGTGATTTATTAACTTCTTCTTTTCCATGATGAAAAGAAGCAAAAATCTAGGCTCATTGTTCCTTTTTTTACGCTGCGCTAGCGACTCAAAATCGAATAAATCGGTAATGCATCAAATGTAAGGCTGTGCTCAAAAAAAATAACAAACAATTGCGATTAATTCCCTACGCTCACCCTGCCCTAAAGGGGATCTGCGCGCTTGGCTTCCTTTAGGATTGAGGTGCGGGCGGGAGAAATAGCCTTACATTAATAGCACTACCAATAAATCAAACTCGCATTGGGCCGTTTTGCGTTAAGCTAAAGAGCGCGTTGGCAAAACAGGGACAGGAAAAGTTTGAGTTTGGATTTACGCTCGGACAAGGATTTATTTTTTCCGATTTTGAGTCACTAGCTCCACTAAAAGGAACGATAGCCAGGAAAAAAGTCAAAGGCGGGCGGCTGGGTTGGCATTGTTTGAGCGGAGCTAAGGTTGACGAAAAAATGTAGAAACAGAATTTTCAGAATTAGAGAATTTTCAGAATATAGTAGCGACGTAGCACTGCTACGTCGCGCTGTAACAGCGCAGGTGATTTTTGTCGCCAAAAAGTAAGCGGTAACGCTACTTTGAAGTGAAGTTTCCGGTATTGAAGGATTCGCGTAAGAAAATTTAAATAGCGGGTTAGCTAAAAGAGAAGATCACGAGTGAGGCCGAAAAGGTAAAAGAACCTAACTGATCATAAGCCCGAACGGCTTGAGATTCGAGCGGGTAGGCAATTTGAATTTTTAGCGAATGCTTCCATGACCGGCAGATTTTTGCTTACTTTTTTTCTGCAAAAAAGTAAGAAGTAAGATTGACTTTTCAACAACCCAAAAGCAAGCTAAAAAAACGATCAACACGAAAATATAAAAACATAAATCATGACCATCCTAATTGCCCTAGCAGCACTCGGTGGACTAACGCTAGTCCTGGCAACAATGTTGATTGTGGCCAATAAGCAGCTGTACGTTTACGAAGACCCGCGCATTGACGTGGTGGAGGATTTGCTGCCCCATGCCAACTGTGGCGCCTGTGGCTTTCCTGGCTGTCGGCCATTTGCGGAAGCACTGGTAGCGGAGGAAGTGTTGCCTGGAAAGTGTACCGTGAGTTCGGAAGCAGGCCGTACGGCGATTGCTGATTATTTGGGCGTTGCTTTGGGCGCACAGGATAAGATTGTGGCACGGCTGGCTTGTGCGGGAGGTACCAACGTAGCCCGGAATCGGGCGGAGTACCAGGGGCTGTCTAGTTGTCAAGCCGCAGCTTTGGTATCTGGTGGTGGCAAAGGGTGTTTCTGGGGTTGCCTGGGTCACGGCGACTGCGACGTGGTCTGCGACTTCGATGCCATCCACATGAACGAACATTCCCTCCCCGTAGTAGACGTTGATAAATGTACCGCCTGTGGTGATTGTGTAGAAGCCTGTCCCAAAGGCCTATTCTCCCTCCAACCACTCCAACAACAACTTTTCGTAGCCTGCAAAAACCTAGAGTTCGGAGACGAGATCCTCGAAGAATGCCAGGTAGCCTGTACCGCCTGCGGGAAATGTGCCAAAGATGCCCCCGGTGAGCTGATCAAGATGGTCAATAACTTACCCCAAATCAATTATGCAGAGAATCACCGTACCCAAGCGCCCATCCAACGCTGCCCA
>CAXIDD010000242.1:0-7586 GCA_964021975.1 uncultured Saprospirales bacterium
CAGGACCACCACCATCGAAGCCGTAAGGTCTTCTTCTTCGTTGGTAAGTTGCAGCATAAAGGATGTTTGGATCAGAAGGGTCCATGGCTACATCAACCACGCCCGTATTTTTATCTCCTTTCAGAATTTTGGTCCAGTTTTTACCTCCATCTTTTGACTCATACAGTCCGCGCTCTTCATTGGGCCCCCAAAGGTGTCCCATAGCTGCTACGTAGATATGATTGGTGTCCTGTGGATGCAGGACGATCCGGCCGATGTGATGAGACTCTTTTAGTCCCACATTGGTCCAGGTTTTTCCGGAATCAGAAGATTTGTAAATCCCATCTCCCCAACCAGAACTTTGACGGTTGGCTCGTTCGCCGGTACCTACCCATACGTATTTAGGATTTTCTTGATGTACGGCAATGGCACCAACGGAGTGAGTAGCTTCATTTTGAAAAACGGGTTTGAAAGTGATTCCATTATTGGTTGTTTTCCAAACACCTCCAGTGGCAGATGCCGCATATATGGTATAGGGGTCTTTTTCAACCACGGCAAGATCTACGATTCTTCCACTCATGTTGGCAGGACCAATATTTCGTAGTTTAAGCTTAGAGAGGGTTTCGCTATTCATTTGTCCCTCAAGAGCGGGGGCGCTCAATAAGAAACCGATTAACAAGGTAAACAATAGGCTATAAGACTTCATGTAATATTTTTTTCATCAATAAAAAAGACGATGATTAAATTAACAATTATCTTGAAAGACTAAATGATAGGTAGACGATGGTTAGAGTAGGGGAGACGAATAACTTTATTTGAATGAAAAATGCGGTTTTATTTCCCTTGAGAGGACATAAAACCGCAATATCTTCAAATTGCTTTTGAAGGAATTCCTAATTAATTCGCTGGTATATCAGCAAATTTATTTTCTACTTGTAGGGTTCGAATTGGGAATGGAATATTAATATCGTGTTGATCAAATACTTCTTTGATCAATATGATTGCTTCACTTTGAGCATGAAGCATATCTTTTTTCTTAGTTGCGTCTACCCAGAAGCGCAATACAAAATTGATGGAGCTACCTCCAAATTCATTGTAGAAGAATTCGATTTCCTCTGTATCTTTCTGTTCAAAACGATCTGCGATTTTCTGAACGGCTAGTTGTCTAACTTTTTTTAAGTTGGACTCATAACCTACCCCACAAAGAATACTCACGCGCATTCTGTTGGTATAGCTATAATTTTTAAAGGGATTATCCAAGACCATGCTGTTTGGTATAACAACAATATTGTTATCTGCTTCTCTAATTTTGGTACTGCGTAATGAAATTTCTTCTACTGATCCTTTGTAATCATTGGTTTCAACCCAATCTCCTACTTTGATGATGTCCTTTACTGCGAGAAAAATACCGGAGAATGAGTTGGCTAAAGAGCCTTGTAATGCCAAACCAACTGCCAAACCTGCAACACCAGCACCTGCAAGGATAGATTGTAGTGCAGTATCTAAATTTAGAATACTTAGGGCTAGAATAAATCCAATTCCAATGGCTACTATCGCTACTAAGTTGGATAACAAATTACTTACAGATTTCTGTTTGATAAAAGAGGACAGAAACTTATCCGACCATCTTTTGAAAACTTGACCTAGCCAATAGGTGATGCCAAAAACAATAACAGCTAAGATGAAATTAGGTAAATTGACGATAATATTGTCTAGCCAGCCATCTAGCCTTTCAACTAGTTTTGACCATGAGGCATTAATTTGATTTTCCATTGATATAATTTAGTGATTCATCTATAGAAAACCTGAGCAGCCCATTTGTTCGCTTTGTTTATTGGCGGTGACTCCTTGAAGAAGAAAACCTAAAATGGACTTTCATAGTCCATTTTAGGTTTTTATAACTTCTGCTTATTTAATCGGACTTTACCAGAAAAAGGCATATAAAGCAACCAAAATAATACAAACAGCAACGGCACTGATATTGAAAACAGGATCTGTTTTAAAGGTGTCTTTGTCTGTAACAATTGCTTTAGGGTTATCTGCTCCTTTGGTTTCTAACCAGCTGATCAATAAAATAATACCGATACTAGCTAGGGTAGTAATCAACATTTGGTGCATGAATGGTAAGCTAACAAACAAGCCTTCTAAGGCACCACCTTCTGCCCAAGCATTTGGACCTACTTTAAAGTACATGGCAATAGGGATAGAGAGCACTACACCCCAAATGGCCGCATTATTGGTTGCTTTTTTAGAGAATAACCCCATTAGGAATACCGCAAGAATCCCAGGGCTAACTACACCGGTGTATTCCTGAATGTATTGGAAGACTTGTCCTAAACTTCCTAAGGATGGTGCAATGATTACAGCAATAACTAAAGCAACTGCAGCCGTCAAACGACCAACATTTACAGTTTGAGTTTCTGATGCATTTGGATTAATATAGGGTTTGTAAATATCCATAGTAAAAATGGTAGAAGTAGAATTCAACATAGATGCTAAGGAAGAAACGATGGCAGCAGCCAAGGCAGCAACTACCAATCCTTTTAATCCGGCTGGTACAAAGCGACTAATTAACCATGGAGCGGCATTATCATTGACGACGCCACCTGCATCATTCAAAAAAGTAGGGTCCATAGATGCTTTAACTAAATCACCGTTAGCGTCCAGATTCATCACATAAGCAATAATTCCAGGAATAACTACTATAAGTGGAATGATTAACTTCAAAAATGCAGCAAATGCAATACCCCGCTGAGATTCTTTTAGGTTTTTAGCAGCCAATGTTCGTTGAATAATATATTGGTTAAAGCCCCAGTAGTAAAGGTTAGCAACCCACATACCACCTACTAGAACGGCTAGACCAGGTAGGTCCATCCAGGCATCTTTACCATTGGGTGTAATGATTTCTCCCTTAGAGACAATCATAGAAAATTTCTCTGGAACAACTTCGTACAGATAAGCAAATCCATTCCAAATACCACCATCTGGTGTGACAGCATCCAAGGCCAAGAAAGTTGTAATTAAGCCTCCAATCACTAATAAGGCTACCTGAATGACATCTGTCCAGGCAACGGAGGCTAGTCCACCCCAAAGAGAATAAGACGCAGCAAAAAGTGATAAACCAATGATACTTGTCAGGACAATAGAGCCATCTCCCGTACCAATAATGGTATCCAGTGCTTTACCACCCAGGAATAAGACCGAAGTTAAGTTTACAAATACATAAAGACCAATCCAAAATACAGCAAGAATGGTTTTTAGATTGGTGCTAAATCGTTGTTCAACAAATTCTGGTATGGTATAAAGACCCTTTTTGATGAATATGGGGAGAAAATACTTACCAACAATGATTAAAGTAAGTGCGGCCATCCACTCGTAAGAGGCAATGGCTAAGCCAATAGCAAAACCAGAGCCAGACATGCCAATAAATTGCTCTGCAGAAATATTTGCGGCAATTAAAGAAGCACCAATTGCCCACCATGGGAGGGATTTACCAGCGAGAAAGTAATCTTCGGCAGTTTTAGTTTCGCCCTTTTTAGTCCTGGAAACCCATAGGCCAATTGAGATGATCAATAAAGCATAAGCTACAAAAATGACCGTATCTATGGTCGTGAAATTCCCCATGTTTTTTGTTTGTTTTGATGCGCGCTAATGTTGTTAGAAAGCTTAGGCTTAATCTTTAAAATTGAAAAACCATTTCTTATTAAGTATTCTAAGCACTTAGAAGCTAAATTCAAATAGCTTCTTAATCTCGAAAAATAAATATCTTATTCGGTATTCAAAAATGATAGCGTTATTTTCCTTGATTTTGTATAGCTAACCAAGCTTATTTGTTAAAGCTTTTTTACCATTCAGAACAGGAGCCCTACCATTCAGAACATTTTCTAGCTTTGATCTTGAATAGTTAGCTAAATAACTTAATTTATTGCTTATAACTAAAGGTGTTTAAATATAGTGACCAAAACAAAAATACTAATAGTAGAAGATGAAATTTTAATTGCGGATACTATTCAGCGTTATTTAGAAAGAGAGGGTTATGAAATAATAGGTATTGCTATTTCTTATGAAGAAGCGATACAATTATTTAAAAGGGGGCAACCTGATTTAGCGTTGATTGATATTCGATTGAATGGCATCAAAACAGGCTTGAATTTTGCAAATTTTTTAGCAGGGCAAACTCAAGCTATTCCATTTATATATTTGACGTCTCAAGTCGATAGTCGAAGTATTTCAGCAGCAAAAAAAACAATGCCCGCTGGTTATCTTTCAAAACCTATCCAAGTGGGGAGTTTAATTGCAAGTATTGAAATTGCCCTGCACAATTACCGCTCTACAAAATTAAAGGAACCAGTCCTCCGCCTCAGTGATGGAAATACTCATCACAAGGTTCCAATTAAAGATATTTCATGTCTCATGTCCGAACATATTTATGTTCGAATTTATACTAATTCAAACTCAAGTTATTTATACAGAGGTGCTTTAAAAGATATGATGGAAAGCCTTCCTTGTCCTCCATTTGTGCAGGTGCATCGCAGCTATGCGGTAAATCTAGGAAAGATAACTGGCTGGGACTTACAGCAACTCTTTATTCAGGATCTTCAAATTCCGGTAAGCCGATCTAGGCGTAGGGAAGTATTTTCTTATTTAGAAAAGGGAATTTAATAAGCCAATTTTTTATTTTTCTCTTGAAAGTAAATCTGGAAAGATGCTCCTTGATTATTTTCACTCTTTAGACTGCCCTTAAGCTGTCGACTCATGCTATGTAGTAAATAAGCTCCCAGGCCACCTTCTCTATTTTTTAATTGGCCAGTAACGAACCCTGGGCCATTATCCTGATAAACAAGCTGATAGCCTTGACTCGAATCTTCTAGGTGAATATTGATTCTCAACTTCTGTCCTGGCCGCCTGGCATATTTTAGACTATTGGTAAGTAGTTCGTTTAAGATGATACCCAGCGGCATTAATGTTTCTAAATTAAATGCTTTCGGTGGAATTTGTAAATCAAAGATCGGTTTTTTTTCTACAGATAAATTGCTAAAGTGATTACAAATTTTCTGAGTATATTCTAAGAAATTAATGAGGTTCTCTCCCTCTTTTTGGTACAATATCTCATGGATCGCTGCTATACTGTAAATCCTGCCAGCCATTGCCTCTAAGCTTGCACGAGAGGTTTCTTCTTTTAGTTCTTCTTTTTGTAATTCCAGAAGACTGACAATGACTTGTAAATTGTTTTTCACCCGATGATGAATTTCTCCCTGTAAAATCACTTGTTGCTCTAAGGCAAGTGCTAGCTTTTTATTGGTTTCATTAATGACTTCAGATTGTTGTTGAGTTCTTTTATTGGCATTTCTTAAACGCCAATAGGCATAAACCAAAACAAAGGAAAGGATTAAAATTAAAATAGCTAAGCCCTAAAGCTCTTTGTTGTTCATAATTTATTTGACGAGCTTGAGCAGCAATCTGTAGGTTTTTTTGCTCGCTTTTAAAACGTTCGTCAATTTCTACAATCCGCTCATTTTCCTTTTGTTGTAAATATTCTATTTTTTGAATGTAACCTCGGTTAACATAACTGTAGGCAGAGTCTAAAAAACCCATTTCTTTGTAGGTAGAGCCGCGTAGTAGATACGCATCGTGTAAAGTATTAATTTTATCTCTACCTGCTTCAATGGCTAAATAGCTTGCCTTAATGGTAGAGTCGTTATACATTAATGCCGAGTCCATTTCACCTAATCGAGTATACGAAATAGTCATGAACTGCCACTGCTTTGCTATTTGATAATAATTAGGTAGCTTTTGCCATAACGCAATAGATTTATTATTGTAATCAATGGACTTCTTATATCCGATATGATCAATTAATTTAGCGATTATCGCATAGCTTTCGGCTTGGATGTGCAGGAATTGAAAGATTTCTGCGCCATCAATTGCTTTTTTTGCGTAAAATTGAGTGGAATCTGGATATCCAAATTTTAGATGCCAAGAAGCCATACGCAGGTAATAATTTGGGAAAAGTGTATCCAGTTGATTTTGCTCTATACCTATTTTAGCTTCTTTCAATTGTTGTTGAGTTGCTACTTTTCGATGGAGGCTTTCCTGCAGTTTTGCTAAAGTTAAACAGGCTTCTACATAAGTATTCCAGTTTTTAGCTCGTTCGCTTTCCAGCTGCGTTTCAATTAGTACACGGATTGCTTTTAGTGTTTGTTCATTGTTTTCCAGGGCCATACCTATGGATAACTTCACCTCAAGGCCTAGAGGTGAAGTACTCATTTTTTGTTCTTGAAGTTGATTTAAAATCGGTGTTAAATAAAAGAGTGCACTATCACTTTTAGAAGTGGTAATAAGCTGTTTAGCTCTATATAACTGCTGTTGGATTTCTACTGTACTAAGCTTAGACTTTGAAGCATACAAGGTATTTAGAGACAGCATTAAAAAGAAGAAAACAGTAAAAGCGTTCATGGACCGCTTAGTTCTAAGACGCTATTTGAATCTACCTGTCTACTGCAGGTAGATTCAAATAGCTTCTAAATGACAGAAATTAATTTGTGGGAAGATACAAAAATTGCTTACTTTAATGCTAATTAATGTCTAACACCTTAGAGAAGCCTAAAAAAAGAATGGTTCAATTCTTACCCAGACCAAAGATATAATACACCTGAAATTAAGGAGGATGCCGAAAATCCTTTTTAGAGTAGGGTAATCTAATTTTACATTAGTTTATAGCGAATTATATGAAAAGAAACTTGATGGGCCCTTTCCTGTTAATAGGTCTATTCTTGAGTACTTGCCAACCTAATGCCAATTCTAATAAAAAGGAACGAATTGACACACCAGGCCAGAATACTAAAACTCAATCCATTCAAAATGAGATTGCTGTTGATGTCCAAGGAAACCAATACAAAACCACCAAAATTGGGAATCAAGTTTGGATGGCAGAAAACCTTAGAAATACTCAAATAGATTGTCCAGATGATACAAAGGTGGTTTTTACCAATGGTATTGAACGAGGACCTGGAGTCAGTTTCTACGATGAAAAGGTCCGGTACGCTTTTTATAATAATGATTCCTTGAATAGTGAAGGTGTTATTTATAATTATCGTATCGTCAAGGATTGTGATATTTGTCCCATTGGATATCGAATCCCAAGCTATGATGATTGGGAGATTCTTATCAATTATTTAGGAGGCAAAACGAAGGCTGGCGCAAGACTGATTCCAAGTGGAGACTTAGACTTTAATGGAAGACCTACTGGACGCATCGATAGTTATGGCTCCGTGTATAAAGGAGATTTTGGCTTCTGGTGGAGCAATACCAGATCATTTGGCTCTAAGTTTAACAATACGTATACGTTTGAATTATCAAAGATTGGTATTCTTAAATTAAAGCCACAAGATGTCCGTTGTGGAAATTATGTGCGCTGTTTGAAGAACTAAGAACTTGTAGGTAGAATAACAAAGTCAAATCTTCTCAACTTGATTATCCTACGTACAAGTTATTTTAATATATCACTCAGACCGTAGAGACTCCACAGGATTCATTTTAGCTGCTCGAATGGCTTGCACACTAACCGTAATTAAGGTGATGGCAACGGCAGAAAGCAAGGCAGTAAG